>JAUSIA010000343.1 GCA_030648225.1 Ignavibacteria bacterium
TAAATTCAAATTAAGACACTACCAAAATTATTTATTTTCTGTTAATTTAACTCGGTTTTAAGATTTATTCTTACTATTTTTCAAAACATTAGAGGGCTTGAAGTAAACTCTGATTATCATATATCTCCCTAAATTCCCCCTAAGAGGAATTGATAAAAAGGGGGTGACTATGAAAAAGGGGAAACAAAAGAAACAGATTCTCTTTGAGTGCCTCGATATTATCCTGAAAGTGATTCTTATCGCCAAAGGAATATCGGACATTCTTGACTTGTTTCGATAAGACACTCGTGAGAACCCCCACTCACGGTTTTTACTTTATCCCTCTATGATTTTTTCCAATCTCTCAAAGAACAAAAGGAAATTAAAAATGGCATTTGATTCAAAAATCTTTTTGCAGATCCTCCAAAATTTAGCAACCGAAAACGGTAAATGTTATACCGGCGGCTATCAATATTTTGACCATGTATTGGAACTCTACAAGCAAAAATTATTTTTTGCAGAAGTCGTTTATGATGAGGCGGATAGAATCGCACAATTAAATAATATAATATTACGCAAAGAGGGTCATCAATATTTAAAAGAACTTCTTACAAAAAAAAATATAAAATAAATTATTCTGGAACTGGATATTTTTTTTTAATAAATCTATTATTTTGTCAAAGTCAAAAGCGGGATGTAATTTTTTCTTCTTGGCAATTTTCCTGAATAAACGATATGCCTTCTTGTCTCTTTGCAATTTAGCCAAAAGAGTTCCCCTCTTATTGAGCCATAAGTTACAGTCGGCATTCTCTCCCTGTATATCTATTTTTCTAAAAAAAAACCTATACGGAAAATGAGTAATAGGGTCTAAATCTAACGATGGATATGGATTGTATGTAATGCCCTTTTCTCTTTTAAATAATGTGAATATTTTTTCTTTCAATTTGGGCATAATTCACCCTTTGTTTATCAAATATATAGCTTCCATTTTAATAGACAGCCGGCACGCTTGTAAGATCAAGGATTCGAATCCTTTCCGATTATTATGGCAAAGCCATGCCTTTGGCAAAGTTTTTAATTAATTTATTGTCTAATTCTGGAAACAATTAACAAACCCGAAAGTATAAGCCGAGTTGACGGATAAAAATCTTAATGATCTTTCTGATGAAGAACTGATCATTGAATTTCAGCAGAACAATACCATAAAAGCTTTTGAAATTCTGGTTCAGAGATATAAAAATCCTTTAACTAACTATGTGTTTAGATTTATTGGTGATTATGAAGCTTGTTTGGATATAGTTCAGGAGACAATGATAAAAGTTTACAGATATAAAGATTCCTATAGCTCGATTGCTAAATTTTCAACCTGGATTTATACTATTGCAGGAAACTTAGCACGTACAGAATACCAGAGGAGGAAAAGAAAAAAAACATTTTCAATAGATGCATACGGTAAAGAAAAAGATGAAACTTATGATTTACCGGATGAAAGTTACCGTCCCGATGTAATGACCGACAGCGGTATTAAAGATAAAATAATCCAGGATGCATTGCAGAAAGTTTCAAAAGCATACAGGGAAGTTGTAATACTTCGCGATATACAAGATCTATCTTACGAAGAGATTTCTGAAATAACAGGCTTAAATATTGGAACAGTAAAATCAAGAATTAATAGAGGCAGAGCTCAACTGCGGGAAATGTTAAAAGATATTTATAAGGAATAGTTATTATGGCACTTAATGATGAAGAACTCAGATATAAAAATGTAATCAATACACTTAAAGGTCTTCCAAAAGTAAATGCACCCCGGAACTTTGAGACTGAATTAATGAGAAGAATTAATTCAGAAACTTTTAAAGAGAAACAAAGTTTTTGGGAAAGATTATTTTTGCCATCAAGATTAATCCCTTCAGCAGCACTTGCTGTTAGCGCTGTTGTACTATTTTTTATTTTGAATAACAGTAATGATTCTGAGGATCCGTTGTTAATGGAACCAAAAATACACGAAGATGCTATCAGCGCAGATGTTATCGGCGAAGATGATATACTGGTGATTTATCTCCCTGTGAATTATAATGTGCAAGGAGAAAGAAGTGAAGAAGTAGGATACTCAAATATTGCTGAATTTAATAATGAAAGAACTGATACTCCACTTCGTGAGGGTGATGCTAATTTATACTTCCCAAATAATTATTATTTGATTAACAAGGAAGGATTGAACTTCAGGCAGGTTAATCTAACAAAAGAAGAGCAGCAGAGATTAATTGAATTAAAGGAACATTTCAGAAAGCTCTTAGAGCAGCAGAAATAATTAGTTTCTAAGCATATTCCGCTCTTTTAGCATTGGAATTCTTCGTTAACATCTATATATTTAGCCCTACATTTTTGAATATTAAACAAGGTTAGAATTTAATGAAAAAAGGAATTCACCCGGAGTACAGACCAGTAGTTTTTCAGGATGCGTCTGCTGATTTTGCGATATTAACACGTTCGACAATTAAAACTACTGATACAATTGCCTGGGAAGATGGGAAGACATACCCGGTTGTAAAATTGGAAATCTCAAGCGCTTCTCATCCATTCTTTACAGGAAAACAGAAACTTCTTGATACAGCCGGAAGAGTCGAGAAATTCAAGAAGAAATATTCTAAAAAATAAGTTGTAATTTTATCTTCATATTTAGCAAGCCAGGTTTATTCTGGCTTTTTTTATTTTAAAGTATATCTTGTTTTATGTTTAGGATTGTTTAATAAAAATTATTTACAGAACTTAATCTAAATTCTTTCTTAATTTTGAATATGAAAAAGAGAATTAAATTTATCTTAATTATCTCGATTGTTATCGTGGTAGCTGTCTTAATTGCTTTACCTAAGGTAAGTTCATCAGGCGATGAAACTCAGATTCAAAAAAGTACAAATACATTACTTCCTGTTAAAGCTCATATAATTAAAGCTGAGAAGTTAGCTAATAATGTTATAACATCAGGTTCTATATTAGCTAATGAAGAAGTTGAGTTAAAAAGCGAAGTATCCGGAAAGATAACAAATATATTGTTCAGGGAAGGAAGCAGCATAAAAGAAGGCGATCTTCTTGTTAAGATTAATGATGCAGAACTCCAGGCTCAATTGGAAAAAACAAAATTTAATTTAAAGCTGCTTGAAGACAGGGAATACAGGCAGCGTGTTCTGCTGGGAAGAGAAGCAATCAGCCAGGAAGATTATGATGTTTCTTTGAATGAACTTAATGTTGTTAAAGCAGATATTGAATTAATAAAAGTCCAGATTGATAAGACTGAAATAAAAGCTCCTTTTAATGGAATAATAGGGTTGAAGAATGTAAGTGAAGGCAGCTTTGTAAATACAACCGTGGTTATTGCTACTCTTCAGAATATTAATCCTGTAAAGATTGATTTTTCAATCCCTGAAAAATATTCCGGCTCTGTAAAAGTTGGTGACCCTGTAAAATTCGAAGTTGTAGGAACGGATGAAGTATACACCGGGAAAGTTTATGCAATTGAACCAAAGATTGACCCTCTTACAAGAACACTTAAAATGAGGGCTTTATATTCTAATCCGGCAAGAAATATTCTCCCCGGTTCATTTGCTGATGTGGAACTTGTCCTAAATGAAATTGATGATGCTTTAATGGTTCCAACTCATTCAATAGTTCCCGAACTGAAAGGGCAAAAAGTTTTCTTATTCAAGAATGGAAATGCTGTACCCCAGAATGTTGAAATAGGTGTCAGAACTGATACCACCGTTCAGATTACAAAAGGACTTAGTGAAAATGATACATTAATTACATCAGGAATTCTTCAGATTCGGCCGGGAATGCCCGTTGTCATTTCAGAATTCAATTAAAAGGTGTAATATCCGAAAGCTTAAAAAAAGTGATTAATTCTAAACTGTAAAACCAAGTGAGGTATTTATGAAATCTCTTTTACAAATCCGTTCATTGATACTTTTTGTTCTCCTTTCATTTTTTATTCTGACTGATAATTTAATTAGCCAGGATAAAAGTTCTGTCGGCACAAAGCTGCTAAATAAGGAGGGCAAAGTTGCCTTTCAAACAATCCCACAGGAAAATACTTCTGATATAGAATCGCTTGATAATCATCTTAATGGTTTAGCTCCCAAAGATGGAGAGCAATATGTTCTTGGCGGCACTGTTTTATGGTATACCCAGGATCCTATTGCTATAGCAAACACTGTCGCTCTTAATGGTATTGGAGACAAAGCTTTAACTGCTTGGACACTTAATAGCATGCGTGTCTCCCTTTATTCAGATGCTAACAATATTCCTCTATGGGAATTTTCCACGTTACCATATGATGCTCATATAGATGTATCAGATAACAGTCCATTTGTTGCTGTAGCTGCAGGACCAAATTTTTATTTATATGATACATCAGGTGCGCAGATTTATAATTTAACTCTGCCTGATTCTCTGTATGCATCAGTTGCAGGGATATCACGCGATGGTTCATTAGCTGTATTTCTTGCAAATGCATTCGGAAATTCAAATACCGCAAGAGTCTATTTTATACAGCCTATTCCTCCAACTCTTCCAAAGTCAATCGATGTTCCAGTAAGTGAAATCGGTAATTGGACAGGAGTAAATTTTTCAGCTGATGGTTCAAAGATAGTTATTAATGGTCGTAATCATATTTATGTATATAACTCTTTAGATGGTTCCCTGATATGGGACAGATTTCTTGATAATACGGAAGCACCAGCTGTAATAAGCGGAAATGGGAATGTTGTTGTAACAGCTGATAATAGCGGGTTTGTTCAAACATGGATTTTTGATGAAGTAAATAGTGAATACGGTTTACTTTGGCAGTACCGTATTCCAGTCGGACAATTTACCAACTGGGCATCCTCAGTTGATATCTCGGCAGATGGCAGTACTATTATTGCT
>JAUSIA010000348.1 GCA_030648225.1 Ignavibacteria bacterium
TCATTATAATCTGCACAATGATGAAAGTTATTTACATTAAAATCAGCATCGAAAATATTGTTAATATGATGAAGGATATTAAGATTAAATTCTGCTGTTATACCTTTACTATCATTATAAGCATTGTACAAAATTCGTTTATCCTTTTTCAGATCAACGCCAATCAACAGCCCGCTCTCTTTTCCACAAATCCTGCTGATTCTTTCCAGAAAATTTTTAGCTTCTTCCGGAGTGAAATTTCCAATTGTTGAACCAGGATAAAAAGCTTGAATGGAATTGTATGGTCTTTCAATTTCAGGAAGTGTAAACCATTGTGTATAATCTGTTACTAAAGAAGAAATTTCGAGTTCAGGATAATCATCTTGTAAAGCTTTACTCGATTTAATAAGATGCTCTTCCGAAATATCTACTGGTATATATGCAGCTAAATGCGGAAGATGCTCAATAAGCAATCTTATTTTAACACTGTTTCCACTGCCACGCTCAACCAAAATTTTTTTCTCGCCAATGCAGGAAGCGATTTCATTAATATTGTCCTGCATTATTTTAATTTCTGTTTTGGTTAGATAATACTCATCCAGTTTGCAGATTTCATCAAACAGGAGAGAGCCTCTTTCATCATAAAAGAGTTTGCTCGGAAGTGTTTTCTGAGGTTTGCTTAATCCTTCTAATATTTCTTCAAGAATTATTTCCTGTTCTGTTTCTATAGTTTGAATTTTCACTTTATTTTCCTATTAAATATTTTTAGCTAAACGTATTCCCATAAACTGCCATCGTGATTGAGGCGGAAAGAAATTGCGGTATGTTTTTCTTATATGAGATTTGGAAGTTGCACAGGAACCTCCTTTAAGAACCATTTGCCCCGACATAAATTTACCATTGTACTCACCTAAAGCACCGGGCAATGGTTTAAAGCCAGGATACGGAAGATACGCGCTCCCAGTCCATTCCCAAACATCGCCGTACATTTGTTTAAGTTTATTATCACTGCTGCTTAAAGGCACAGGATGAAAATTCTCGTCATCAACAAAATTTCCTTCATACTTTAGATTATCTGCAGCCAGCTCCCATTCGGCTTCAGTTGGAAGTCTTGCACCTTTCCATTCTGCAAATGCTTCGGCTTCATAATAACTAACATGACAAACCGGTTCATCGGGATTTATTCTTCTAAATCCATTTAGTGTAAAATAAAACCATTCTCCATCTTTCTTTTCCCAATAGAGAAGAGCCTTCCACTTTTCGGCTTCAACTAAAGCCCAGCCATCAGAAAGCCAGAGAGTTGTTTCTTCGTAACCTCCCGATTCAATAAATTCTAAGTATTCACCATTTGTAATTAATCTATCAGCTATAGCAAAAGGTTGAATATAAGTTTTATGCTTAGGTGTTTCGTTATCGTAACAAAATTCTTTTCCTTCATTCCCTATTTCGGTTATACCACCTGCAAATTCTACCCAGTTTATTTGATTAATACCTGTTTTATATTCTTCTATCTTTTTATAATAAACCGGATGTAACGGGTTGATAGACAAAACATGCTTTATATCTGTTAGTATAAGTTCCTGATGCTGCTGTTCATGATTAAGACCAATCTCAACAACAGATACATATTTTTTTAATTCATCTTCGCTGCAGTTTATCAGAAATTCTATCATACTATTATCAACATGATTTCTGTATTGATAAATTTCTTTTACAGTTGGTCGGGATAGCCATCCTCTTTGATTCCTTGTCCATCTTTCTCCCATCTGCACATAGTATGAATTGAACAAGTATGAATACAACGGATGAATTGATTCGTAATTAGGAACAGCCTTATGAAGAATGAAAGCTTCAAAAAACCAGGTTGTATGGGCAAGGTGCCATTTGGTTGGGCTAACATCCTGCATAGATTGGATAACAAAATCTTCCACCTCAAGAGAAGAAACCAGTTTTAGCGAAAGTTTTCTTACTTCTATAAACCGGTTTATTAGTTTATTCCGCAATTCATATGCATCGCTTTTTATTTTTGATTTTACGAGCAGATCATTTTCGACTAAATTCATTTTTCTCCAATTATTTTTTAGATTTTATTTTTATTTGGAAATTCCAATATATCGCGCTAATTCATTAACTATATATAGTTACAATTAAACCGATAAAAATTTATTGAGATGTGTCACAAAACTTTATCATTGTTTGGTTAAAAATCCCTTCAAATTTGGATTGAAAGCAGGTTTAAAAATGAGTGAAACCAAAATGTTTTTTGGTCAGCAAATAAGTAAATGATATTCTAAACCTATTTAAACTCTAATCAATATTTTTTCATTTTAAAATCATTCTGTCCGATAGTGAGACACCGATTAAAAATTTCACATTTAATTACCATATTATTAAGGAATGTTTACGGTATAAAAATTGATTTCATATTAAATAAAAAATTTCATTTACCATTGTTCTTTAATAAAATATTTTAATATTTTCAATGAGTTATAATTGTTTAAAAAATCTTTTCAATTTGTTCACCTAAAGATTAAAATAAGTTTTTACCCTAACGGGCGAAGGTTATTTTTCTTTAAAGTTAGAGAGAGGGAACTTTAAAGAATGAAAGAAAATGTAGATAAACATTTTTGCATAATTGGAGCCGGACTTGCCGGAACACTTGTCTCAATTTTTCTTGCTGAAAGAGGAATACCTTCCGATCTGTATGATAAACGCCTGGATATGAGAAAAGCAGAGATTGCAGGTGATCGTTCTATTGTTATGTCTCTCTCGGAAAGAGGGTGGACAGCATTAAGAAGTGTAGGTTTGGAAGAAGAGGTGAAAAGTATTTCAATAGCTAAATATGCGCGCTTTGTTCATGGGCAGGATGGATCCGGTATTGTTCAAAACTATGGTGGGGGTGAAGAAGCATTATATTCAATAAATCGTAAAAGACTTAATTCATCGCTTTTAACCAAAGCTGAATCTAAAGGATTAGTCAATATCTATTTTAATTATCGTTTTGAAGGAATGAATATTAATAAAGGTGAGGTTACTTTTTTTGATGTCTTAAGTCAGCAATACGTGACAAAAAAATATGATCATGTTATTGGTACTGATGGAATATTTAGCAGGGTAAGAAATGAAATAGCTGAATTAACTGGTAAATCTTCCGGACTTTCAAGGCATTCTTATGTATACAAAGAATTATTAATCCCCGCAACAGAAGATGATGATTGGGCTTTACCACCAAATTATATCCATGTTTGGCCAAGGAAAAATTGTTTTTTTGTTGCGATGCCTAATTTCGATAAAACTTTTACCTGTACCATATTTTATCCGGAGGCGGGTCTTCCGGATGTGATTATACAAAATGATGAAGAAGAATTACTCAGATTCTTTAATAAAAATTTTCCTGAAGTTGTACCATTAATTCCAAATATTACAAAGGAATTTTTAAATAAAAAGATTTCCGAAATGTATTCCGTGAGATCAGATGCATGGTTCTATAAAAATAAAGTTTTAATTATGGGTGATGCCGCTCATGCAATAGTACCATTTTATGGTATGGGAATGAACGTAGCTTTTGAAGACTGCAGAAAACTAAATGATTTAATTGATGAATTTTATCTTGACTGGGAAAAAATATTTTCGGAATTCTACAAAAGAAGAAAACCGGAAGTTGATGGAATTGCTGATCTTTCCTTAAAAAATCTTAATTATCTTGAACATAGTATTGATGATGATTTTGACATTAAGTGGAAGTTTGAAAGAAAAATATGGGAATTATATCCTGATAAGTGGATGCCTAATTATGCTATGGTTGCGTTCAGCCATATTCCATTTACTAAAATTATTGAAA
>JAUSIA010000349.1 GCA_030648225.1 Ignavibacteria bacterium
ATCCAAAATGGAATAAACTATGGATCTGATCCCTTTATTGATGCCAACAATAACGGAATTTATAATCCTGGTGAAAAATATTTTGATATTGGTTTAATTGATCCAACGCCAGCAAGTACAGATTTTCCGATTATAAATTCAACTCCGGTTCTAACATTTAATGAATTAACTGTTTTACCTGATACATCTTTTCCTGTAATGACTTTTGCATGGAATGCCGATGATCTTGATGGAGTTGAGACAATAACAAAAATTAATATAGCTTTGAATGATACAACTCTGTTTGTGTCTCTTCCCGGAGGAACACGGTTAATTACATTAAGAACTAAAGATTTCTCTAATCCTGTAACTGATATGGAAATACTTCTTAATGGTTCCGATCAAAATATTTTTTCACAAAAACTTCCAGGTCTTAAATTAAATGATCTCAATAAATTTTTTATTCAGGCAGAAGATATTTCAGGTGCAAAATCGAATTTTATTTTGCTCTCTGATTCCGGGGAAAACTGGTATGTAAAACAACCAAATGGGAAATTATTAATTGTTGATGATTTCCAAACGTCAGGTGCGTCAAATAATGAAGCAAAACAATTTTATAATAATGTTTTCAATTCTATTTCAGCAGGTTCTTTAGCTGGTAAATTTGAAACTTATGATCTTTTTAATTCACCGCTTCCTTTTGAAAATGTGACTTTTCCTGAAACCATAAAATTATTTGATTTTATTTTCTGGTATTCGACTTCTCAGCCGAGACTGGATTTACTTAATCTTGTTACAAATAAATTCAGAGAATCCAATGGTAAAATTGCTTTCTCTTTTACTTTAGCAGATTCATCAGGAAACTATCAATATGATCTTGGAACACTTCAGGGGTTTCTGCCGATTGATTCTCTTGGAACCAGAGTCTCACAATCATTTTTATTAGCAGGGGCTGATGTTCTTCCATCCAACCAGGGTTCCGGTTATCCTGAATTAAAAACTTCATCCACTATTGCTTTTGCAAGAACTTTTAATCCAAATAATATTATTGCTCAAAAAGTTTATGAAATTTCAAGCTCACAATTAAATGGGAATATTGGTTTTAAATCAACAGATAATACTCTCTTTTTTATTGGATTACCTTTGCATCAGTCTAATGGTGGTAATGCAAATGTTCCTGCACTGTTAGAAAAAGTTTTCATAGAAGATTTTGGATTAACTCCATGAATAAGTTTCTTTATTTTATGATGATTATAGGATTTACAGCAAGTTTCTCTCAAACAGGAAATCTTGCCGGTAAGGTTACTGACAGTTCAACCGGAGAAACTCTACCTGGAGTAAATATTATTCTGAAAGGAACCTATTATGGTGCAGCAACAAACCTTAACGGAGAATTCAGAATAAATAATATTTCCGCTGGAGAATATATAGTTGAAATTTCTTTTATTGGATATAAGACAGTTCAATTTACAGGTCTTGCAATTGAAACAAACAGGACAAAACAGCTTGATGTAAAACTCGAAGAATCTGTCTTAACCCTGGAGCAGGATATTATTGTAATTGGTGATAAACCTCTGCTTGATGTTGAAGAGACACAAAGTAAAAGAACAATAAGTAAAGATGAAATTGAAGTTGCCCTCGTTGAGAATGTTGGTGATGTTGTTGTACAGCAAGTTGGTGTTGTTAAATCAGATAATGCAATTCATATAAGAGGAGGAAGAGCTTACGAAAATGCTTTCCTTCTTGATGGAGTTTCTGTTCAGGATCCTCTTGCAGGTACAGGATTCGGACTTCAGCTTAGCGCGAATTCTATTGAAGAAGTTGAAGTGATTACCGGCGGATTTAATGCTGAGTTTGGACAAGCTACTTCCGGAGTTGTAAATGTTAAGACTCGTGAAGGGGGTGAAAAATACAGCGGGTATATTTCTTATAAGCGAGATAATTTTGGAAGCAGGTCTTCTTATCATGTTTTTAATACAGATATTGTTGAAGCAAACCTGAGCGGCTCCGAACCTTTAACATCTATTCTGCTGCCTTCAATTGGGGTTCAGCTTCCCGGAGAACTTACTTTCTTCGGAAGCTTTTATATGGGAATTACAGATGGAATAACACAAGGTTATTATAAACCAACTGCTGATCAATTATTTTCTTCAACTTTTAATGATACAAGGTTTGTTCTCCGTGCGGAAAATAACTGGTTCTGGCTTGGGAAATTGTCTTACAAATATTCTCCAACATTAAAATTTGTTTATTCATATAATCAATCTGTTAACATCAATCAAAATTCACAATCGCTTCAATCAAATCTGGAATATGTTGAACCAAGTCCCGGTTATCAATATGAGTTTCAGAATATCCTTGACCAGGCAAAAACTTTTACTCACAACAGCAAGTATAATTCTTTTGCTGTAACGCATACTCTTAATTCATCAACATATTATGAATTGAAGCTCAATCATTTTTATACAAACCTGAGAGCTGATGCAAATGGAAGAGATTGGAACGAATATATTGAACCAAAAGATATAACAAACTTCCCGATTGAATATTATAACCAAAACAGAGATACAGTTGGTGTAATTCCTGGTGATGGTTTCTGGGATGTTGGAAATCCTTTCACGTGGCGTGATCATTATTTAGAAGAATTTTCTGTAAGGGGTGATGTAACAAGTTTCTTTGATGAAAAAAATAAATTTAAAGCTGGTTTCAATATTCAGCTCCAGGGTATGCAGGTAATTGATATTTACAAACCGTGGGTAGGTGAACTTGGACTTAACAATGATATTTATAAGGTCTATCCAGCCCTAGGTTCTTTTTACGCACAGGATAACATAAACTTCAGCGGAATGATTCTGAATTTTGGTCTGCGTATGGATTACTGGTTTCCCGGAAATTATGTAGATGATGCAGTTGAAAATCCTGATGTTATTACAATCCCTGATGAGGTAAGAGAAGCTTATAAGGAAGATACATTTGGATGGTTTGGAGAAAGAAGATGGAAAGCCCGTTTAAGTCCTAGATTAGGAATTTCTCATCCTGTTTCTGATAATCAGACTCTCTTCTTTTCTTACGGGCACTTCAGCAAGTGGCCAAAACCTCAGTTTGTTTATGCAAAGCTTGATCCTTTAAATGCTCAATCTTCTTTCCAGAGATTTGGAAATCCTAATCTTAATCCAGAAACAACCGTTGCCTATGAACTTGGTTTGAAAACCCAGTTTTCAAGTGACGATGTTTTAACTGTTACTGCTTATTACAAAGATATTTTTGATTATGTAAGCACACGAACAGCCATTATTACCTCAGCTCGTTTTGCCACACAAAATTTTATCACTTATGTAAATTCAGATTATGCCCGTTCAAGAGGGGTTGAACTTGAATATAAAAAGAGAATCGGCAAATGGTTCAGCGGCTCAGCAATGTTTTCTTATGCAATAACAACAGGAAGAAGCTCATCAGCAGATGAAGGTGTGCTTGTATTGAGAGGGGATCTTAATGAATCCGTTAAGGAAGAATTTGTTGTATGGGACAGACCAATTACTTCTTCAATAACCGCAAACTTTTATGTAGAGAAAGGAGCTCCTTTATTCGGATTCGGTGAAGGAATTTTGGATGATTATAATTTTTATATAAGATTTTTCTATCAGTCAGGTAAAAGATACACACCAGCGCTTTTCACAGGAAGTTATGATGCGCAGGGAAGATCTGAATATGAATTTGATATTAATAACAGGTACAGCGAAATAGGAGATAACTGGTACTGGGTAGATCTTAATTTTGAAAAGTATTTCAATTTCTATGGTTTAAGGTTTTCTATGTTTATGGAAATAAATAATCTTCTTGATACAAAAAATTCTGCTATAATTAATCCGGTAACAGGTAAAGCTTATGAATTTGGTGATGATGTTCCCAGCACCTGGAATGATCCAAGATATCCTGACTTGCAGGCACCTATCAGCTCATACCCTTTTAATCCTGCAAGATATTTAACAAAAAGAAATGTTAAAGTAGGAGTGAGCTTGAGGTTTTAACCCCACCCAGCCTCCCCTTTAGTAAAGGGGAGGGGAGGAGGGGTTTTATAAAAGTGATAAATAGAATTAAATGAAAAAGTATTACATAATTATATTAACATTATTTTTATTTGTGGATATCAGAGCACAGCTCTTTCCAGTGCTTGGCGAACAAAGAGTTGGAATATCCACCGCTCAATTCCTCAAAATAGGAATTGGCGGAAGAGCCTCCGCATTGGGAGATGCATTTGTAGCTATTGCTAATGATGCATCAGCTCTTTACTGGAATCCTGCCGGACTTGTTCAGTTCGAAAAGACACAGGTTTTCTTCTCACACAATGAGTGGGTTGCAGATATAGATCATGATTTCCTTGGAGCTGTTTATCATCTCGATGAATCAAACGCTCTGGGTATCGCAGTAACTTCTTTAAATATGCAGGATATGCCTGTAACAACAGAGTTCGCTCAATTCAGAACCGGAGAATATTTCGGATTTAGTGATATTGCCGTTGCAGTTAGTTATGCAAGGAAAATGACTGATCAATTCAGCTTTGGTGGAACAGTAAGATATATTGAAGAGACACTTGATAAGCTTAAAATGCGCGGAGTAATGATTGATCTCGGAACATACTACTGGACAGGATTAGGAACAACAAGATTTGCGGTGGTTGTTTCTAATTTTGGCAACCAGCTTGCACCTGATGGAGAAATAGTATTGATTGGGAATAGAGAAAAATCAGACTGGCAGTCTTTTTCTCCTCCAACAATATTCAGAATTGGATTTGCATTTGAACCTTATGAAACAACAGAACATAAAGTTACAACATCAATACAGTTGAATCATCCGAATGATAACAGCGAAAATGTTGTTACAGGAGTTGAGTATAACTGGCGGAATATTGTTTTTATCAGAGGCGGTTACAAGTTTAATGTTGATGAACAAAATTATTCAGTTGGTGCGGGTTTTAATGTTCCTATAAGCATTGCTGACTTCACTCTTGATTATGCATTCTCAAATTTTGAAAGACTCGGTTCATCTCACAGATTTTCTTTGGTACTGGGTTTATGAAAAAAATATTTAAACTATTTCAGGTTGGTAATCTAAAATTAAAAACCGTTAAAACGGTTAATGATTTCAATGTTTTATCAATTAGCCCACGACTTAAGTCGTGGGTTAGTATAAAAGAAAAAATATCTAACAACCGTTTCAACGGTTTACTGAAGCATACAATTAAATTAATCTTTCTTCTAGTTCTAACGATTATTTTATTTAACAGCTGTACGGATAAATTTGATGTTGGACTATTTGATGATGTTGAAGGAGATCCAAACCTTGGCGGAGATACAGTTTATGTTCAGCTTACACCTGCCTGGGAAGGATTTAATAATCCCCAGGATATTTACATCGGAAGAGAACCATTTATTTACATAGCCGATACTGATAACGACAGAATTGTAATGATGAATCTTGATGGACAAATTCTTGGAACAAGAGGCATTCCAAAACCTGTAGCCATTGCACAGGATTATGAATTGAACCTGATTGTCTGCGGAAGATTTGATACAACGATATCAGGACAGACTATTTCTCTGGGCGCAGTTTATAAATTTGATTTGGTTGCGGCATCTCATCAAATTGAAAATGCACCATTAAAAAGACTCCTTCCCCGTGCTTCGGATTTTAATACACCTCAAAGAGAATATACAGGTGTTACTGCTTTTTATGATAACTCATTCTATGTTGCGCGAAAAGGACCGAATAATTCTAATCTTGTTGATCCT
>JAUSIA010000350.1 GCA_030648225.1 Ignavibacteria bacterium
CATATTTTCTTTCTTAAACTTTTCAAGAAGCACATCTGCTCTTTCCATTTTAGAATCAATAACCTGAATAAGATTCGGATACTGCGGATACATCTCGTTAAAAGTTTCTGCAAGTCGCATAGCGTGATTATGGGTAACAGCAAAGATTATTGTTTTGCCCGGATACTGTCCTGATTTATCTTTAAGACAATTATCCATAAACTCTTCCCACTGCGCACGAAGAGTGTCTTTGTTAGTTACTTTCTTTTCAAGATCAGTTCCCTCAAAATTCAATTCATCAGGATCAATACCGTTTGAACGAAGAATTGATTTTTCTTCTTCAGTTAGGTCAACTCCTTTAATTCCTTTTCTTTGAAATTTTGTCTGGGCAGCATAAACATTGAAATCAACTAAGTACTTTTCTTTAACAGCATCACCAAAAGGATAGAGAAAAGTTGGAGTTTTTCCATCACAATCAAAAAATTTAAAAGTATCACGGTCAATAAATTCGGCAGGTGTTGCAGTCAGTCCAATCTGAATCGCATCAAAGTAAGCAAGAACATCAGTAAACTTATTATAGATTGAACGATGGCATTCATCAGAAATGATAACATCAAAATCGGCGGGAGTGAATTTATTGTAACAAAGTTCAAGCGTCTGTAGAGTAGAAACATAAACACGAGCATCTGTGGAAATATCATAAGTTCTTATTCTAGCTCTTGATTCGTGAGGAAGATGCTGTTTAAAACCATCCGTTAATGCCTGGTTAACTAAGCTGTCTCTGTCGGCAAGAAATAAAATCTTTTGTGCTGCATTCGCCCTGAGCAGAACATCAATTAGTGCCATAGCCGTTCGAGTTTTACCCGTGCCTGTGGCCATTACTAGAAGAGCTTTACGTTTCTTTTTGATATCAAATGCTTCGGTAATTCTTCTTATAGCTTCAGTCTGATATGAGCGATTAACAATTGATTCTTTTATCTGGATTGAGTTGAGTGGTTTGCGGTTCTGTTTAAGATGCAGTAATCGTTCAAGATTCTTACGAGAAAAAAAACCTGCAACGTGTCTTTCAGAAGTGTTCTCAGAATCCCAGAAGAAGGTATCATCACCGTTACTCATAAATGCAAATGGACGGAACAATTGTTTCTTTTCAATTTCAGTTACATATTCTAAAACCTGTTGCTTACCAACTCTGGCATCCCGGCTCGTTTTTTTTGCTTCAACAACTGCAAGAACATCACCATTGGCTTTATACAAGCAGTAATCGGTAAATCCGGTTACACGTGTTTTATCGTAATTCTGAACAGGAATTTCAAATCGAACTTGAGTATGATCGGCAAGATTCCAGTTTGCTTTCTTTAGCAGAGGATCAATAATCGAGTAGCGTGTTTCCTTTTCACTTATTTGGTAGGGTGTCAAAATAAGCTTCCCCCCAATTTTTTTATAAGTTTGTAATTAAATGAAAATGAATCATATTTAATAATATCAAAATAAAACCTAAAGAGAAAGAAGAAAATCATTTAATGTTCGCACACGTTTGGCATAACTTAGTAATTTTAATAATCTAAAATTTACATTTTTTCTGAAATTCTATGATGAACCCAACAAACAAAAATATTCTTATCACCGGTGCTTCAAGCGGGATTGGTTACCAGTTAACAAAAGACCTTGCTAAAGAAGGTGCAAATTTAGCCCTGCTTGCAAGAAGAAAAAAAATTCTTGATGGTCTTGCCGAAGAATTAAAATCATTCCCTTCTCGGAACGATCCCGACTCAAGTCGGGGAAAAATAATTACTGCTTACTGCGATGTAACCTCAAAGGAAAGTGTTAAGGCTGCTTTTGATTTTGTGAAGAAAAAGTTTGGAAGTATTGATATTGCTATTCTTAACTCAGGTGCAAGCTACAGGATGAGTGTTGAAGAGTTTAATGCTGATCATCTTGAAGAAACATTTAATGTAAACTTAATGGGTTTGATTTACTGTCTGAATGAAATCATTCCTGATTTCATTCAAAAGAAAAGTGGCTGCATTGTAGGTGTATCAAGCTTAGCTGAAATAAGAGGATTTCCAAGGAGTGCTGCTTACTGCTCAAGCAAAGCTGCAGCTTCAATTTTTCTTGAAAGCATCCGCATTGAATTAAAAAAGTACAATGTAAAAGTTATAACTGTTAAACCGGGATTTATTAAAACTCCAATGGTTGAGAAGAATGAGTTCAAAATGCCTTTCCTTATGGATGTTGAAAAAGCCTCAAAAATAATTTTAAAAGGAATAAAGAAAGAAAAAAGTATAATTCAATTTCCTTTACCCACTGTCCTGAGTGCAAAGCTGCTTAAATTCCTTCCGGATAAATTATTTGATTATTTCTTCAGCCTCCCCCTTCCCGCTAAAAAAATTCCAAGCAAATAACCGATACGTTCATTATATTATTCCCGCATTATAAACAGGTTTGGTTAAAAAAGTCCTCTCCTTAATAAGGAGAGTTCGCCGCGGCGAATTAGGTGAGGTTAAGATGAAGCAGCTTTTTTATATTTTATTGATCTTTGGTCTTATCTACTTTTGCTACTGGTACATTACAAGAACTCCCGATATTGTTACCGTAACCGGTTCACTAAGGGTTTTGGAAGAAAAAACTCCTGGTAATTTTTATAATGCAAGCATTCACGGGACTGCTGCAAATACAGGTGATATTCCTGCAAAAGATATCTGGATCGTTTATAAAATCGGGAATGAAGAAGTTACTGCATATATAAATGAGCTGCCGCCAAATAAATCTGTGAAATTCAGAACAGGAATCAGCAAGACAAAAGTTAAAGACCCGCAGGTTGAACTGGTTAATGTCCGGTATAATGAATAACTAATTATGAATTTCAGGTTACACAGTAAAGTAAATTTAATATTAACCTCACCCCTGCCTATGCCGAAACGGCTTCGTGTCTACACACCGAAGTGTTTCGACACGCAGGCGTGCAGGCAGGCTCGGTCCCTCTCCTTATCAAGGAGAGGGAGGGTTTTAAAGTCCTCTCCTTAATAAGGAGAGAGCCTGTCCCGAACTTGATTCGGGAATTTAGGTGAGATCAAAAAGGGCTAAAAACTATAACCTTAATTAAACATGAAATTGCTATCAATAATTTAAACCTCATCAATAAATAGTGCGGGGTAACATTAAATTTTTACTTCTGTTTTCAGTTTTTTCTTTAAAAGTAGTATTTGCTCAAGCAGATACTTCCCTTTCTTTCACTGAGATAATGTTCAATCCTCAATCAGGCAATAATGAGTTTATAGAAATTTATAATCTCAGTGAAACCGAAAGCATTGATCTCAATGGATATAAGATTATCTACTCAACTTCAAATGCAGATATTATAACATCAGCAGGATTTGGAACTCTTCTTCAGCCTAATTCTTTCGCAGTTATTTTTGAAGGAGATTATGATTTTGTCTCCGGGATTTACAATAACCTTATCCCGCAAAATGCTCTTATCTTAAAAATTTCAGATAACTCATTCGGTACATCAGGAATGGCAAATACCGCAGACAGACAGTTGTGGTTGTTAAGACCAAATAATGATACACTTGAGACTTATACTTATTCAGCAAATAATTCTACAGCATTTTCTGATGAGAAGATTACTCTAAATAAAAACAACTCAGGAAGTAACTGGGCAAATTCTTTTAATACAAATGGCACACCGGGCGGAAGAAATTCTGTAACTCCGCTTAATAATGATCTTGAATTCTCTTCTCTTTTAATTAATCCAGCAGTTCCTATAAGCGGAGATAATATTCAGGTTACAGGAAAAATAAAGAACAGAGGAATTAATACTGCTTTGAGTTATTCGGTTGAAATCTATAATGATTTAAATTTTGATTCGACTGGTTCACCCGAAGAATTAATTTTCTCACAATCATTAAACAATCTCTTACCTGGAGATTCAATAACAGTAAATACGATAATCAATTCAGCCAACAAAGGTAATTACCAGTTAATAGGGAAAGTACTTTTTTCTGAAGATGAGGATACATTAAATAACAAACGGATAATTCAGTTTACAGTTTACCCGCCGGGAAATGAATACAATGATGTTGTTATTAATGAAATTATGTATGCACCATCCACGGGCGAACCTGAGTGGATTGAGCTATACAACAGAACAGAATCTCCTGTGAATCTAAAGGGATGGGAATTTTCCGATAATTCAACAAATGTTACTATTACAACAAATGATAAAATTATTGAGAGCGGATCATTTATTGTTTTAAGCAAGGATTCTTCCATTCTTAATTTTTACACTGTACCTGTTGAGATAATTGTTTTAAATCTTCCTGCACTTAACAATACCGGAGATGCAGTTGTTATAAAAGATTCACTTGGAATTCTCCTTGACAGCCTGAGTTACTTTCCAGATTGGGGCGGGAACTCAGGAGGTAGATCTCTTGAAAGAATTTCTGTAAATGATAATTCTAATCTTCAATCAAACTGGGGAACTTCCGTAAGCATAAATAAAGCAACTCCCGGAATTATTAATTCTCTTACTCCGAAAGATTTTGATATAAAGATCTCATCTTTCAAGACAGAAAATAATTTTGGCATTCTGGGTGAAGAAATAAAATTTACAATACAGGTAAATAACCCGGGCCTTAATAATTCCAATAATTTCCTGTTAAAAATATTTAACGATATTAGTGCAGATTCTATCCCTCAGCAGTCTGAGCAGATTGGAGAGATTTCCGGTACTTCAATTCTAAGTGGAGATAGTTCTCAATTCAATTTCCAGACTTCAGATTTTGCTGAAAGAAATAATTATTTCATCGCTTATGTTGAAATGAATTCTGACCAGGATACAACAAATAATATTGCTTTTACAAAAGTTATTGGTGTAACAGTAAATGAAGTCAGAAATGACCTCATCATCAATGAATTCATGTACGCTCCAACTTCACCTGAACCTGAGTGGATAGAAATTTATAACAGAAGCGATAAGATCGTCAGTATTAAAAATTACAGCATTGCTGATAATAATGATACAGTTTTAGTTATTGAAGATTCAATCTTGCTAAATCCCAAAGAATATTTTGTAATTGCTGCTGATTCATCCGTTCATAACTTTTATAATGTTCTTTCAGGAATTGCATATAAAAATTTCTCCGCTTTAAATAACACAGGAGATAAAATTATTCTTCTCGATTCACTTAACAGAACAATAGATTCGCTTCAATACTCTTCAAGTTGGGGAGGAAGCGATGGAAAGTCTCTTGAAAGAATTAATTCTGAAATTTCATCAACAGATTCTACTAACTGGAAAACTTCTGCAAGCAGGTATAAAGGAACCCCCGGTTATATTAATTCAGTTACAGAAAAAGATTTTGATCTTGAGTTGAGCAATATTATTTACTCTCCTCCGCTCCCAGTTTTTGGCGAGAATGTTTCTGTTTCAGTTAAAGTAAAAAATATTGGAAGGAATACAGGGCAGTTCAGCATTCAGCTTTATGATGATACAGATCTGGATTCTATTTCTGATCAATTAGTTTCTGAAATTACTTCTCTTACACTTTTACCCGGAGATTCTTCAGTTAACCCGATGAATTATTCAATCCAGAACTTGCAAAGCATTAAGGGATTTTACGCTTTAATAAATTTTATTCCCGATGAAGATACATCAAATAATTATTTTTACTCAATCATAAAACCCGGTTATCCTGCATCTACAATTGTAATAAACGAAATTATGTTTACTCCTTCGGGAGGTGAGCCTGAGTGGGTTGAGATTTTTAACAAATCAGGTGATTCAATAAATATAAAGAACTGGAGTGTTACAGATGTTTTTACAACCCCGGCTTCAGGCTCAGTCGAAAAGAATATTTATATAGAACCCGGCTCTTATCTTTTACTTGCAAAGGATTCGTCAGTTTTGAATTATCATCGGCTAATTCCTTCACAAATTGTCATTTTAAACTTACCTGTTTTAAATAATGACATTGATGGAGTGGTTCTTAAAGATGACAGAGGCGCAGCTATTGATTCGGTTTTATACTCAAGTGCCTGGGGAGAAACGAATGGTTATTCACTTGAAAGAAAGGGAATAAATATTCAGTCAAATCTTTCAGGGAACTGGGGTTCATCTGTTGATATTGAACAAAGCACTCCCGGAAGAATAAACAGCATAACTCCAAAGCAGTATGATCTTTCTGTTGCAGAAATATCTTTCGATCCGAGGTTCCCTGTTGCAGGCGAAAATGTCTTTATCTCTGCAAAGATAAAAAATAATGGCTCTCTGCCTGCCGATAATTTTTCCGTAGAGTTTTATTTCGATTCAGATTCAAATAATGTTATTTATCAGCTTCTTGAAAGAATAACAGGTTTAAATCTTCAGCAAGCAGATTCTCTAAGTATTC
Source organism: Ignavibacteria bacterium (assembly GCA_030648225.1). Taxonomy (GTDB): domain Bacteria; phylum Bacteroidota; class Ignavibacteria; order Ignavibacteriales; family Ignavibacteriaceae; genus RBG-16-34-14. The sequence continues at coordinate 6,369 of JAUSIA010000350.1, forward strand.
AGACATCAAATTCATTACAGAATTTACAAAATAAAATTTTAACTGCTGTCAGAATAGTTTTTGTGAATGATGAAGACACTCTGAACAACTATGCTGAGAAATCTGTCCAGCCGGGATTTTCTCCCAATTTGGTTTTAATTAATGAAGTTATGTATGATCCTAAAGATAATGAACCTGAGTGGTTTGAGATTGTTAATGTTGGGGCTGATTCTGTAAATATAAAAAACTGGGCTGTAAGTGATATCCTCTCGACCCCAACAAAAAGTTTTTTAGCAACTGATGATCTTTTTATTCATCCGGGAGAATTTGTAATCATATCAAAAGATACTTCAATTTATAATATCCATCCTGATCTCATTGCAAAAGTTATTATCGCAAATTTCGGAACATTAAGCAGCACAACTGACGGAATTATAATTTATGATTTCAGAGATGGGATTATAGACAGCCTTATGTACAAATCTTCATGGGGAGGAAAAAATGGATACTCACTTGAAAGAATTTCTTTATCAGCAGCTACAAATGACAGCTCAAACTGGGTTACTTCTTTAAGCGATAAAAGAAGCACACCCGGAAAAGAAAATTCAATTGCTTCTGTGGGCGATTATGAAAGAGATCAATTAGTTATTAATGAGATAATGTTTGATCCTGATATAGATAACAGTGAGTTCATTGAATTTTTTAACGGCAGTGATTCAGAAATTAATATCGGTGGCTGGTTGATTGAAGATGAAAATAAAAATTTGTTTAAACTTTCAGATTCTAGTTTTACATTATTACCAAATTCATATTTTCTTTTAATCTCGGATTCATCAACACTGCAGCGATATAACCTGAATAATTATAGAAACAAAACTATAGTTGGTACATCTTCACTTAGCCTGGTAAACACAGGAGAATTAATTTTATTGAAAGATGCTAAGCGAAATATTATTGATTCTATCTGGTATTCAGATAAATGGCATAACAAAAATATTCTTAACACAAAAAACAGATCTCTTGAAAGAATAAATCCCGGGTTAAATGGAAACGATCAATTCAACTGGAGTACATCTGTCAGTTCTGATGGTGCAACTCCCGGCAAGCAGAACAGTATCTTTACAGATAACTTAAATAAGGAAGCAAAAATTTCTGTTTCCCCAAATCCATTTTCTCCGGATAATGATGGCTTTGAGGATTTTACCTTGATTAATTATAACATCACACAAACAACTGCACAAGTAAGGCTAAAGATATTCGACAGCAAAGGAAGGCTTGTAAGAACTTTAATCAACAATCAGGCAAGTGCTTCTTCAGGTTCAATTATTTTTGATGGACTTGATGATGAAGGCAGAGCATTACGGATTGGAATTTATATAATTTTTATGGAAGCATTAAATGACAACTCCGGTGTTGTGGAAACTTTGAAGACAACAGTTGTGGTTGCGAGGAAACTAAATTAATTACTGATGTTAATGGTTGTTTTGGTAAACCGTTAAAACGGTTATTATCTCATATTTTTTCTCATTAACCCACGACTTAAGTCGTGGGCTATTAAACAAAGACCAATATTTTTATAACCGTTTCAACGGTTTTTCAACCACCAAGAATTTAACCGGTCATCCTGGGTTGAATTATATGATCGTTTTCTTTTTAGAAAATCTTTTATACTACCACGAATTTTTACTAAATTGATTTGTACATAATTTGCGAGAATCAATGTAGTGCGTGGCAAAAGATTAAGGGAGTTATATGTTCAAACAACTTAACTGGGTTGATAGAAAACTTAATTTTTCCCAAAGGGATGTCCGAAAGGACTCCTTCGGAGGATTCCCAGATTTCCCTCTTGAAATCTTTCCTGTTATAATAGAACGCTTCAGAGGAACACCTGCCAGACTTGAAGAAATAACAAAAGATCTTTTTGAAAAAATCTTAACATTCAACCCTGATGGCAAATGGTCAATCAAAGAACATGCAGGACATTTGATTGATCTTGAAGAGCTTGGCGAAAAAAGATTGGATGATTACTTGAATGGAGCAGAAATCTTATCTCCTGCTGATATGACGAACAAAAAAACTTCTGAAGCTGGATACAATCAAAAAAATATTAATGAACTCCTGAAAGAATTCAGAATAGCAAGAGAGCATATTATTAAGCGGCTTGAAAACCTTACTAAAGAGCAAGCTTCAGTTATATCAATTCACCCCCGCCTCAATCAGAAGATGAGAGTTATTGACTGGGTTTATTTCATGTCTGAACATGATGATCATCATTTAACTTCTATAAGGCTAATTAAAGACTCATTTAAATAAAGAAGAAGCTTACCTTTTCATTTCCTATCCCAATTTGTGCTAAAAGGCATAATCCTTAAGTAAGAATTTATTATATTAAGTACACATTCCTAT
>JAUSIA010000357.1 GCA_030648225.1 Ignavibacteria bacterium
TAAGATTATATGTTCCGTCAACATCAAATTTCTTTTCATCAAACCTGAACCTTATTGACATTGGAGTATTCTGTACAAGAATAAGATGTGATGTTTCAAGGGGTATCTTCAGCTTTGGTGATAGTTCATTCACTTTATTTACCACTCCGCACATAACCATCAACTGCCACAGGCGAAGATTCTTTAAATATATCTGATCGAACTTACTGTTTTCTACAAGGGATTCGCCTATATAAATCCCATGTTCAACGCCATCGGTTTTATATTTTTCAAAATAGTGAGTGAACATCTTCTGAGCTTCTTCATCATATTCATCTAAATAATTTGATATTGTCTCATTAATTATATTCACACTCTCTTCATACTCCTTTCGTTTTGTATAAAGAGTTTTATGAATTGGGTCTAAAGTTTTTACATAATTCTGAATAAGATCATTTAAAGAAGAATCATAGTCTTTTATATGGTTGAAAACAGGCTCAATTTCATTCTGCAGAAATTCAAGAATGCTTACTTCATCACCTGAGCTTAAACCTGCATTAACACGCTTAATATGTTTTTCAATCCTGAAAACCATTTCATCGAACAAAGGAAGTTTTTTAACATGGTTGGCAGATTGAAGGACTCCTTTAGCAAGATTCAGATGTTCAATTATATCACTCTTAACAGCTTCATTCCTGAACTCAGAAGAATTTCTAATATCGGAAAGCCCATAAAGAGGATAAACATTTTCAAAGACAATCGGCTCCATTTCTGCAAGCTTGTTATTTGCTTTATTGGAGATCAGGTTGGCTGCTGCTCTCCGGAACCGCCATTCAACAGAAATATGAATAGCAGTACATTTCTCCTTAATTATTTTCTGTATCTGATTCTCAAAATCTTCCGCATCCCTTTTTACCGCAGTTGCAAATAAAGGAAGAATACTTTTTATCTTTTGTGCATTAAGTGAATTAATATCTCCGGGGTTAGGGGAGCCGATCTCTAATGCACCAATTAATATGTTCTTATAATAAAGAGGTACCACAAGAATATTTCTTATACCAAGCTTAAGGATTTCATCTTCTACTTTCCCCTTTTCTTTATATTTCTCAAGATCTTCTATAATAACAGGTTTATTCGTTCTGAATGCTTTTCCATAAATTGAATTTACATGGTCAGAACAGTCAAGCTTGCAATGGTCATTAAGAATAAAACTGTCACCTATCTTCCAGCCTTTGTAAGTTGTTGAATCCCAGTTTTCCGGTATAGCTGCAAGACCAATTTTAAGATCAGGCAGCATAAAGAGTGAACGAACATTATTTTCCAGCTCATTAAATCTTTCCAAAGAAATAATTGATGTTTTTTCAAGAAGATCATATTTAATTGCAGAAATAGCTTCCTGCTCGGTTATATCAATTGCAGTGAAAGTTACAAAGCCATGGAATTCAAATTTTTCAGGAGGTAATATTTCCATCCACAATTTAATATTGTATGCATCCTTTAATAAATTTTCCAGCTCGATCTTGTTCAGGGCAGGGAGCTTACCAACACAAACTGCTTTAACAAATGAAGGATCAATATTTAACTGGAAGTAATTATCCAGTAAAGTTTTTTTATTCCTGATCTTTACGATCAAAGGATTTTTAATTTCTATCTTTACACTATATAGCTGTTCAAGTATTAACAGATATGCATTAATTACCTTATCAATAAATACAGCTTTTGGATCAAGTCCCACTTTCTCAATATCAAATAAGCCTTCTTTAGGTATGATCCTTTCAAAACCAGGGGTTCTGTAGAAAAATTTAAACGAGAATGGCGCAACAGATGCACTTATCTGTTTTTCCCGTTGAGATGCCGGATATATTACCGCCATTAGAAGATCAATAATATCTTTATGTTTTTCAAGGGTTGAGTGGTCTTCTATAAGATCATTTAATTCCGGAATTTGTTTTACTTTTTCCAGGGCAATTTTTACAAGCTCTGATTTATAAATATTAGCCTGGAAAAGTTCTTTCTCCCAAAATTCAATGAGAGGTTTAAAGCTTAAAAAGGTTTTGAAAGGAAAGTCATTAAATTGTTCGGATAATTCAGAACCAACTCCTGCATCTTCTTTTAGTCCTATGTTATTTATCTTTTTCATATAAGCCTTGGTTTTAACCTTGGTATGGGACAAATTTATAATTAATATTTATTTAATTCATCTGCATTATAACAGCATTGAACCAATTATCATAATTCAGCCAGGATTTGCAGAATTCAGATAAGAATAAGCATAAGTGAAATTTATTATCTTACCATAATTAAATTCCTGGGTAATTGAAATGAAAAATCTTTCCTTCATATTTATTCTGTTGTTTCCTTTAACAATTTTTTGCCAGGCCGATAATTCCTCCTTCTTCCTCAATTTAATGAAAACAGAATTTGAAGCTTTCCAGAAGAAAGATCCTTCTTTATGGATAAAATACGTTGATGGCAATGCAATTTTCACAGGCTCAGATAACACATTTAAAACAAAAGACCAGATTATTGAAGAGATGAAAAGTGCCCCGGATATTTTTATTTCAGCAGCAGAAACTTATGACGATATAATTACAAGAACTTATGGAAATACAACAGTGTTATCTTGTCTTACAACTTTTACTTTCATATCATCTGATGGAAACATAAACAAGATAAAATTTAAATTTACACGAGTACATATAAAAGATGGGACAGAATGGAAACTTGTTTATCACAGCTCCATTCCTGTTGAAATTTAAACATTAGTTAGCGGTTTTTTAATAGCCGCAACTTTTAAGTCGTGTTATATAATTGTGGCTAAAGCCAATATCCTTTCTTAACTATTCCACGAGCTAAAGAGACTTTGTCAAAATTCTAAATATGCCGGTAGTCGCAACCTTCAGGTTGCGAAATAAAACTGTTATCGCAGGCTGAAGCCTGCGGCTACCATCAATATTTTTATTTTCACACAGTCTCTAAAGCTCGTGGCAATTATTTGCTAAACTTATTTAGATAAATCAACCAGAACCCTTCCCGTTATCTCACCTTTCAATATCAGATCAATCTTTTCATTCAGTTCTTCAAGAGAACATTCAGTTGTTATTTCATTAAGAATACTAAGCTTCCATTCTCCTGCAAGTTTCTGCCAGATAATTTTTCTTATATCCATCGGTGTCTCAGCAGAATTAATACCAAGTAAATTTACTCCTCTAAGTATAAAAGGATAAACCGTCATATTTAATTCAGGAGAAAGTGTATTACCACATGAAGCTACTGAGCATCTGTAATCCAAACTTCTTATAACTGTAGAAAGAATATTTCCGCCGACAGTATCAACCGCACCTTTCCATCTCCTGTTCAAAAGCGGTTTGGCTGATTTATCATCAAGTTCATCACTGCTGATAATTAATTTTGCTCCAAGCTGTTTCAGGTAATCTTCCTTATCCTTTTTTCTTGTTGAAGCTGCAGCATTATAACCAAGCTTAGCAAGAAGAGCTAAAGCAAGAGATCCAACCCCACCAGTAGCTCCTGTTACAACAATTTTCCCTTCTTTTTCAATACCAGTTTGTTCAAGTTTATGAACTGAAAGTGCGGCTGTAAATCCTGCAGTACCAAGCATCATGCTTTCTTTTAGAGAAAGCCCTTTGGGAAACTTAACAACCCATTCTGCCGAAACTCTTACATATTCAGCAAAACCTCCTGATGTATTCATTCCAAGATCATATCCTGTAACAAGAACTTCATCTCCTTTTTTAAAAAGACCATTTGAAGATTCTTCCACAATTCCTGCTGCATCAATTCCTGGAGTGTGCGGATAATTTCTCGTAATTCCTTTGTTACCAGTTGCAGATAAAGCATCTTTATAATTTAAAGATGAGTATTTTACTTTTATTAAAACGTCACCTTCAGGAAGTTCATCAATTGATTTGGTAGAAATCTCTCTAATAAATTTCCCATTTACTTCTTTTACAACTAATGCTTTGAAATTCAGATTCAACTTACCTCCCGAATAGTATAGCCACGACTTTTAAGTTGTGGGTAATAAATTAAAAACTAATATGGCTTTAGCCAAAATTTTAATTTGATTTAACTGTGGCTAAAGCCAGTTTTTTATTTTAAGAATTTTATTCCACGAGATAAATCTCGTGGCTATTAAATGCAATTTTTGTTAAACATGAGCCTCTTTGAATTAGTCTCACCCTCTTCTTACTTTAGAGAGAGGTGAAGTCAATTGCTATTTAACCGTGTTTAAAATATCATTAATTTAGCAACTACTAAATATGAACTTCAGCGAAAATATAATTCTCGAAAACAACTCAGTTCTCCTCAAACCATTAACAGCAGAAGATGAAAAAGGCTTAAGCAAAATTGCGTTCGATGCTGATATATGGAAATATACAGTTACGCGTGCAATGAATTCAACTGAACTTAAAGAATATATCAACAATGCTCTTGAAGAGAGAAAAAAAAATTCCAGGTATCCTTTTACAATTATTGATAAGGCTTCAGGCGAAATTGCCGGAAGCACTAGCTACGGCAATATTTCTGTTAAAGATAAAAGACTTGAAATCGGCTGGACATGGCTTGGGAAAAAATTTATGGGAACTGGCTTAAACAAAGAATGTAAAATCCTGCTTTTGCAATATGCATTTGAACATCTTAAGTTTGAGCGTGTGGAATTTAAAACTGATTTTCTTAATAAAGCTGCAAGAAAAGCGTTGGTAAAAATCGGAGCAAAGGAGGAAGGAATTTTAAGAAGCCATACATTGATTGCACGATGGCAGAAGACGCGATACAATTTATTACAGCGTACTTGCAAATGAGTGGAAGGAAATAAAGAATATGAATTTTTATCGGTAGAACTTCAAAATTGTCATTTCGACTGAAGGGAGAAATCTTTTTTAGCTCCCATAGAGATTTCTCAGTCGTTCCTCCTTCGAAATGACATTTTCCATCTATTTAATTTATGTTTAGAAAATAAAATTTAATCTAAAGGAAAGATATAAATGCACAAAACAAAACGCCCCGCCTGGGATGAATACTTTTTAAAGCTTGCA
>JAUSIA010000363.1 GCA_030648225.1 Ignavibacteria bacterium
TCAGTCATTGCATCAACAGAATTAAATGCACCTCCGAAGAGACCAAGTATATGGAAATTTGCTTCAACAAAATTTGTTTCAAGAGGACCTGAATAGGGAGTTCCAATTCCAAATGAAATACCAATATCTTTTTTAATTGAGAAACCAAATCTCTCACCTCCAAAAAGCTGAAAGAAGGGATTAATATACTGCAGTGTCGGAGATATCTGTGTTGCAGTTGGAGGAGCGATTAGTTTACCAAAGCGCATTTTCTCAAAAACTCTTGTAAACACACTCCCGTAATGAATGTCTTCTTCAAGATTAATTTTAAACGGGAAAGTCATAATCTTTGCGCGTGTTTCAGGGTTAAATGCAAGAAAAGGGTAGAGGGTTCCTTTTATAGATACTGTTTGATTATTTGCGTCCCGGAGATCAACTATTATTTCAGCTTTTGGATCAGGCGGATCAATAAATACTTCCTGCTGGATAAGAATGAACAGGCTGTCATCGAGAGGCTCCATCTGGTAAAACAGAATTGGTTCTACCTCTTCTTGTGCTAAAGCCGGGAAAAAATTTCCCCAAATGAGAAAGAGAAAAAATAAGAGTAAAAGTTTTCTCAAAGGCATCAAATTTAAACCTAAAGTAATTTTGAAATTTTAGCACAATATTAAAAAAAAATATATCATTTAAAGTGATGTGCCTATTTTTAATCTTAAATTAGCGAATATTGAAATAAGTCCAAATTTTCCATCTGCTGTTGTAGAGAAAACGGCAGCCGGACCAATAGCAAATGCACTGAAAGCCCAGTTTTGAGCAATTTTTTGCACAAGAATATCCAGAAGGTACTGAGGTTGTCTTACATCACTATGAGGCATTACATCAATTCTCAAATCGAATGTGCTGCCGGCAAATGATAGCTCCCTTCCGGTAAAGCCAACATGCCATTCATTTAGATATTTTGCTAAATAAAATTTTCCTCTTGTTGAAGCAAGGATGCTCACAGGATACCTGAACTCCCAGTTGAAATAAGAACCATGCATAATCTTAGCTTTATAATCTTCCGTATCATATTTTACATATTTAGCACTATCCTGGGGGCTTATGTCATCAAGAACATTCATATAGCTTACTTCGAAAAAGTTTCCGAAAGGAACTGTATATCCAAGCTGGAAACCGCTTGTTGTATATAAATTGTTATGATTGTTTTCCTGTTTTATATCAATCAATTCATCTATTTTTGTGAAAGCACCGCCATATAAACCAAGAATATGAATGTTGGCTTCAATAAAGTTTGTTTCTAAAGGTCCGGAATAAGGAGTACCTAAACCCAAAGAAAATCCTATATCATTTTTTATCGGCAGTCCAAACCTTTCCCCGCCAAAAGCCTGGAGAAATGGATTAACGTATCCCATTGAAGAAGATATTTGTACTGCAGTTGGAGGTGAAACAATTTTGTTCACTCTCATCCTTTCAAACACACGAGTGAAGACGCTGCCATAATGAATATTCTCTTCAAGATTAATTTTAAAAGGATAAGTAACAATTTTAGCACGTGTCTCAGGTGTTAAAGCAAGCAGAGGATAAAGAGTACCTTTTATTGATACTGTCTGATTGCTTTGGTCACGCAAGTCAACAATTATTTCTGATTTAGGATCCGGAGGGTCTATAAAAAGTTCTTCCTGTATTTTAATGAAGAGACTATCATCAAATGGTTCCATCTGGTAGAATAAAATCTGCTCTTCATCTTCTGTCTGGGCTTCTATATAAAACAGAGGTAAAGCTGCAATAATCAGTATTATTACATACAGGGCATTATGTTTCATTTTTTACTTAATATTAATTGAAGATTATTTTGAAAAGTCTGTAAAAATAAATGAGTCTCCCACTTGTACGCGGTCTTTAGATCGTTCATCAACAACTGTAAAGAAGAAATTAGCTTTGTATCTTCCTTCGGGGTCGCGCATGTCTCCATACTTGTCGAGCCATTCATCAAAGCGGTTTTCGTTTGAAGCAAGATTAAGTGAGACATTATATACAGAATTTCCTTTGCTGTCTTTTACAGGACCTGTAACAGAAATCGGGCCGGAATATGTTGCTTTGAGTTGATCAGGTCTCTCATCAATTATAGAGACAGTAAACACTGTAATTCTTTGCAAATCTCTTACGTAAATATTTGATCCGCTCATTTTAGTGGTAACTTTTTCAATTTTTACCTGAGGTGGTCTGTTTGGAATAACTTTAACTTTTTCTTCCCGGCTTCCAAATTTTACAACTACTTCACTTTGGTCGGTAAGATCGAAAGTTTTTTCTTCACCCGGCGGAATTACGGCAATAGGGTTATTTAAATTCTTTGGATCGTAAATATAAGTTGGCACACTGCCTGTATTCTTTGCTTTATTCCATGTGTGCTGAATAAAGGTTTGCTTAAGGGAAATAGGCATCTGCAATAAATTCTGTTCATTAACAATTTCTTTTTTTTGCTCTTCTTCGGGAGGTATTTCTTTTACCTTTTCAGTTAAGGTTTGAATCTTCTGATTCATGGAAGCAAGCTTTTCTTTAAGTTCAATGTTTTCAACTTCAATATTTGGATCTATCTCAATTGAAAATTTTATGTTTTGTGCATAAAGTGAATCAAGCAGAGCAACAAGAGAATCTCTTACAGCTTTATCAACTGTTTCTTCTTCCGCAACAACTCTGCTTAAATCTAAATCTGCACCTTTTAAAGCAAGCACTGTAATAACAAATATGTACAGCACCTGGTAAATTATAAACTTACTATCCCTATTCTTCTTAATCATAATATTCTCTTATCTTTTTACAACTATTGATTCAAGATGTTTAAGACCTGTTATTGTCTTTTCATCACCAAGCGAATTTGAAGCCTGAGTAATTGAATTTGCAAGTTCCTTTAACTGTAAAATCTTCTCAGGGCTAATGCTTTGAACTGTACTTATCTTTTCAAGAACAGAATGAACTGTCGCAAAATTTTTCTGAACAAGTTCACTTAAACGGGCAGTTTGTTCAAGAATATTTCTATAAGATTCAAGATCTTTTAATGTAAGTTCAGCACCTCTTGCTGCAGAGCCGGAACCTCCGCTTAACTGCTTAAGAAGATTTTTTGAGTTTTCAATTTGTATTCTCGAAAAATACCTCTCTTTAATATCTATTACATGATTAACAACATTCTGGAACTCTATCCCAAGCTGGTCAAGCACAGGCTCAAATAATTTTCCAAGAGCAAGTACTATTAATGCCTTAACTTCAAAAGGAACTGAAAGCCCGAGAAAGACTTCTTCACCAAGCTGGATACTTATAAGAAGTATTGCAGCACCAATTAAAGGAAGTGCTGTTGAGATGCTGTCAATAACACTTGTGTAAGAAGAAACAATACGGTCAATTGTTTCTGAAGCGGGGGTTCTTATTATTTCTAATCTTAACTTGTTGTAAGCAAGGTATGCAAGAAAAAGAAAGAGTGCATAAACCACAACCGGAAGCCACCAGAAACTGTATGGTGAAATCATATTTGGATCAGGCTGCCAGGCGGGGAATAAAGATTGTGCAATTTTTATTGTAACATCTCCAAGGATGGGTACAGTTGAAAGATCAAGAAAAAATGAAATGAAAAGAGCAACAAAGGAGATGATTGCCGGTTTTATTATTAAAGTAAATTTTATATTACTTACTGCTGTATGAGTATAACGTTCAAGCTCCTCCTCCAAACCATCTTTTGAATACAAATCGGGAAATTTATTTGAAATTACTTCTGCCTGTTCTCTTGCGGTTTCTGTTATTAACATTAAATAGCCTCTTTATTTAAAAATTTTTAAGAAAGGATTCCTTTTCTTTTGATTGCCTATTAAAATTACAACTATCATACCATCAATGTATTTAAATAAGACGTTTTACCTTTTATTGAATTGGGAACAAAGGTAACAGATGTTGAAAAAAATCTAATCAAAAAAAGGAATATTACGTCTATGCGATTATTAAAATATTAAAAAAAATGCTTTTACAAAAGATAACCCAAAATTTTAGGTACAAAGTTGATTTAAAGTAATTCTTAATCACAATTACTTTTTGACAAAAACAAAGTAAAATTTACCAATTAACTGAGTAAAAGATTATTTTAACCGAGGTCATTTAAAATATCTTTTATTTATTAAACATTTAACGGGATCTGTATGAAAGTATATAATTATTAATTATTAATTATGCTGAAAAATTCAAAGTTGTATGAAATAAACACAAGAGTTTGGATAAAGCGTTTTGGTAAGAATGCTTCTTTAACATCAGTCCCCGATGAAGTATTTATTGAACTTGCAAACTTTGGTTTTGAAGCTGTATGGTTAATGGGAGTTTGGAAAACCTGTGATAACCTAATAGAAAAATGCTGCTTCGCACCCGATCTTATCTCTTCTTACAGCAAAGCACTAAAAGATTGGGAAAAGAAAGATGTAATTGGTTCTCCTTATGCAATAGACTGTTATGAATTAAACCCCGCACTCGGAAAGACATCGGACCTTCTGAAGTTAAAAGAAAAACTTAATAATATTGGATTAAAAATAATACTCGATTTTGTTCCGAATCATTTTGGTGCTGAAAGCAGGTTTATAAAAACAAATCCCGAAGTTTTTCTTGAAGCCAATGAAGACCTTCTTGTAAAAGATCCTTTGACTTTTTTCAAACCTGAAATTTCCGAAAAAATTTTTGTTCATGGTCGTGATCCATTCTTTCTTCCCTGGACAGATACTATACAAGTAAATTATTTTAATCCTGCTGCAAGAAGTTTTATGATCCAGCAGCTTCTTAATCTTGCTGAATACTGTGATGGAGTACGATGCGATATGGCAATGCTTCCTCTTAACAACGTATTTTATAACACCTGGCTTGGTGTACTTAACCGTTTTAGATATAAAAGAATTGAGGAAGAATTCTGGAAAGAAGCAATTCAGAAGGTCAAAAAGAAATGTCCGGATTTTATTTTTCTTGCCGAAACATATTGGGATCTTGAGTATCAGCTTCAGAAATTGGGATTTGATTTTACATACGATAAACAACTTACGGATCGTCTTGTTACTGGAGATGCAGCTAATATAAAAACTTATCTTTTTGCTGACAATGATTATCAGATGAAGTCTGTCCGCTTTATTGAAAATCATGATGAAGAACGCGCTGTAACAAAATTTGGCAAAGAAAGATCCATGGCTGCAGCTACTGTTATAAGCACAATAAAAGGGATGAAGCTGTATTACGATGGTCAGCTTGAAGGATGGAAAATTAAACTTCCTGTACAGCTAGGAAGAGAACCTGAAGAAAGAACATCCCAAAGGGTAAAAAATTATTATCATAAAATTCTGGGAATAACAAAGGATAAAATTTTCAGTGAAGGTAACTGGACAATGATTGAACCAATTCCTGCCGGTGAAGGTAATTTAAGCTTTCAAAATTTCTTTACGTGGATTTGGGACTATAAAAATGATCTGAGAATTGTAGTTATAAATTATTCTGCGGTAACTTCTCAGTGCAGATTGAGAATACTTCTCAATTCAGATAAAGAAAATATTACTCTGATAGATCTTTTAACAGGTGATGAATATTTACGCTCAGTAAAAGAAATGGAAACACCCGGTTTATTCATTGAACTGAAAGGTTTCAATAGTCATATCTTTTCTATAAAAAATTAAAATACACTTTTAATGCAGAACAGTGGAAGAAGCACAAATGTTTAAGCTGCGGCAGGTTAACAGTATAATATTTAGACCTTAATTATTAAAAAATATTTTTTATCTTTTCTTTTAAAAGAATCAAAATGAATATGATGGATCAGAAATTCAGAGGAAGAGGTGCATCGTTTAATCCACAAAACAGGTTCGAAAAACTATCTGTTGAGGAATTTACTTTTGATGACTGGTCTGATCTTGAAGAACTGGGATTAAAAAATCTTTCCACTGAATATTTTATTGATGATTCCAAAACAGTTATTGCAAAGAATGACAGCTATGATTTAGGTTTTGATTATTCATTCAATCCTTACAGGGGATGTGAACATGGCTGCATCTATTGTTATGCAAGACCAAGCCACGAATTTCTTGGTTTTTCATCAGGAGTTGATTTTGAAACAAAAATAATGGTAAAGCCCAATGGAGCAAAGCTTCTTGAAGATGAATTTAAAAAGAAAAATTACAAGCCTGATGTAATTATGTTCTCTGGTAATACTGATTGTTACCAGCCAATCGAAAAAAAACTTGAAATAACAAGAGAAGCTTTAAAGGTTTGTTTGAAATACTGTAACCCTGTTGCTTTAATTACAAAAAATGCGCTTATACAAAGAGATATTGATATACTCAAAGAGATGGCGGAACTTAAATTAGTTTCGGTTTCACTTTCGGTTACAACTCTTGACAGGGAGCTTGCAAGGAAAATGGAACCAAGAACATCATCTCCTGAAATGCGTCTGAAAACTATTGAAGCACTTGCTGCAAATAATATTCCTGTCGGAGTTAACCTTGCACCAATAATTCCCGGTTTAAATGAT
>JAUSIA010000372.1 GCA_030648225.1 Ignavibacteria bacterium
AAAATGTCAAAATCGCTTGGCAATTTTTTTACTGTCAGAGATATTTTAAAGAAATATTCAGCCGAAGCAATTAGATTACTTTTTGCACAGACTAATTATGGCGGTCCTTTAAATTTCAGCGATGAACTTCTTTCTGCTGCAGAAAAAGGATTGGAGAAGTTAAACAATCTTGCTCAGAAAATAGAAGATGAAATAAAGACTGATAGAAAAGATGGCATTAATCCTTCTTTTGATTTTGAGAAATATGAAAATGCATTTACAAATGTAATGGATGATGATTTCAATACTCCACAGGGAGTTGCTGTTATATTTGATTTTATAAAAGATGTTAACAGGACTATTGCGGAGAATGAAAAGATTAATGTTGAATTCTTCTTTAAGGTGAAGTATTTCCTTGAAAAAACAGCCGAAGGTATTTTTGGTATTTTGGATTTTAGTGATTTATCAAAAATCTCTGATGGAAAACTTGAAGGGGATTTAATTGAACTTCTGATTCAACTAAGAAGTGATGCAAAGAAAGAAAAAAATTATACACTTGCAGATAAGATAAGAAATGAGTTGCATAAACTCGGTATTGTTCTGGAGGATTCAAAAGAAAAAACAATTTACAAAGTAACCCGCACAAAAGATCAGGCTGATAATTGAGAAATAGCTCAGTTAAGCAGCTAAGAAAAATTAATCTTCAGCACAAAGAAATCCATTATACTATAAGATACAGCAGCAGAGCCAAATACCTGAGGCTGCAAATTAATAACAGCAATGAACTTGAGGTTATATTACCGCAAAGGTATAAACATGAAAAAGCAGAAGATTTTATTATCCAGAAAAAAGAATGGATATTAAAACATCTTAAAGAAAAACTGGCCACCAAAAAGTATTTTCTGGGTGAAGAAATAAGTGTTATAATTAATTATGATCTTTTCTTAAAAAAACCGCAGATTAGTTACTTCAATAAAAAATTAATAGCGAGTATACCTTCAGGAATTAATTCTTTTACTCAGGATGATATTTACAGAATATGGCTTATACATAAAGCTAAAATATATCTTCCGGGAAGAATTAAAGAACTATCTGAACAAACAAGTTTCAGTTATAAAAAAATTACAATCCGTTCGCAGAAAACACGTTGGGGGAGTTGTTCAACAAGCGGGAGACTATCATTTAATTACAGGCTTATAAGATTCAGGAAAGAAGTTATTGATTACGTTATCATTCATGAGTTGTGTCATTTGAAAGAGATGAATCATTCAAAAAGATTCTGGAATCTTGTAGAAGAATTTTGTCCTGATTATAAAAAACTTAAAACAGAATTAAGGAAAAATTAATCGCAGTATTTTGTGTTAAATAACCTTAATAAAATTTTCACTAAAGATGTTACCACAACCCAAAATAAGATTTGAGTCCAGAGTTTTTTTGATACCTGCCATTTTATACATGATTTTTTCACCATACATATCCAGAAGATATTCTGTTTTCAATTTACCAATCCCATGTTCAGCAGAGACAGTTCCGCCAAGTTCCACAGCTTTCCGGTAAATATCTCTGTAAATAATTTTTCCTCTATCGTATTCTTCCTCATTCTTCGGCAGCATATTCATATGAAGGTGTGAATTACCAAAATGACCATAAGCTATATAATTAAATTTATTTCTCTTCATTTCTTCTGTGCAGAAATAATAAAACTCCATAAATTTTTCATCAGGAACAGCAGAATCAGTTCCCAGTTTTTTAACATTATTTTGAGTGAGGTAATCTGCAACTTTAAGTGAGACCTTATGCCTTAATCCTTGTATCTCTTCTTTTTCTTTTTCAGTCATTGCAAACCAGGCACTCTCTTCATTTCCTTTATTATCAGATATTAATTTCATCCAGCTATCGAACAATTGTTCTTCATTAACCTGGTTTACTTCCTGCTCAAACCAAACTGCAGCTTTTGCATTTGAAGGAATCTGGTTATAATCCTCTTTAATAAAGGTTAAAGAATTACCATCAAGAAATTCAAGTGCAAGAGCATCAATAGTATTTTTTGATTTTTCAATCCTTGTTTGATAAGATTTATTTCGTGCTTCGGAAATAAATTTCAAAGCATCTTTTTCATCATCAAAAAAGATTATGCAGGAGATTATCTTTTCAGGATGAGGCACAAGATTAAGTTGAGCTTTTGTAATTATACCAAGTGTTCCTTCCGAGCCGACAAAAAGATCTATGGCATCCATATCTTTTTTACAATAGTACCCCGCTGCATTTTTTGTAAGAGGCATATTGATAACAGGAATCTCCAGCTTATATTCTTTCCCGCTTTCAGTCCTGAAGTAAAGTTTGTAACCTTCAGCTTTAAATTTTCCTCGTTCAAGCTTTAATTGATCGCCATCTGCTAAAACAATTTCAAGCTTCTCAACATATCTTCTGGTTGCGCCATATTTAAAAGTTTTTTCACCGGAAGCATTTGTAGATATGGTTCCGCCGATAAAACAATTTTTTTCTGTAGGATCAGGAGGATAGAGTAAATTATATTCTCTCACTTTAGTCTGAAAATCTCTGAGTATTACCGCTGGTTCAACGATTGCTGATTTAGTTTCTGGACTAATCTCCAGGATCTTATTCATCTTTTCTGTTGAAATTACAATTCCGCCTTGAGGAACACACCCACCTGAAAGTCCGGTATGATTACCTTCAATTGTTACTTTTTGTTTTTTGTTATTTACATCTTTAAGAATTTCAATTATTTCCTTTTCATCGGAAGGTAAGTAAACGGCATCACAATATCCTATAAAGTTTGATGCATCAACAAGATAATTTTGAAT
>JAUSIA010000377.1 GCA_030648225.1 Ignavibacteria bacterium
CAATGCTTTTTGTGAGTTCTGCCATTTCGGAATTCATGAAAATTTTAAGGATACTCCTTATGCAAAGCTGGAAGATTTTAAATCTAATGTAGAGCAGATAAAAAAACTTGGTGCGAAGTTTATAGATCTTACAGGCGGCGAACCCCTTCTTCATAAAGAAATTCATTTGATGGCTGAGTTTGCAAAAAGTCTTAATCTGCAGACAAGCATTACAACAAATGCATTATTGTATCCAAAGTTTGCTGAGCGGCTCGCAGGGAATATTGATCTTCTTCATTTCTCACTTGATTCTCCTGATGAAGAAGAGCATAACAGGATAAGAAAAGTAAACTGCTACAAAAAAGTTTTTGAAAGCATTGAGATTGCAAAATCGTTGGGTGAGTTTCCTGATATTCTTTTCACAGTAACGAATGAAACTTATAAGCAGCTTCCAAGAATGCATGAAATAGCTGCTGAAAAAGATCTTGTGCTTATTGTGAATCCTGTTTTTTCTTACTGGGGAAATCCTGGATTAAGTGATGAAGCAATTGATTACATTGAAGAATATACTGGCGGCAAGCTGAATATCTATACTAATAAAGGATTTTTAAAATTAAGAAAGAATGGGGGGAATGATATAAATAATCCGAGTTGTAAAGCAGTAACAAGAGTAATTGTTATTTCTCCCTATAATGAAATTATTCTTCCTTGTTATCACTTTGAAAGTGAAAAAATAAAAATAGACAGGCCGATCGCCGAGATCAGAAATTCCGAAAAGATAAAATATTTTAAACAGATGGAAGGACGTTTTGATTTTTGCAAAGGCTGTACTGTTAACTGTTACTTTGAACCTTCATTTGCTTTCCCGACAAATCTATATGCAATCTCCAGCCTCACATCAAAGTTCAAGTATGGGTATAACAAGCTCATCAAGCAGAAATTTAAGAAGAAACTAATGTCTAATACGGAATCTGTTTAATGCACGCATTCTTCTTTTTACTTCTCATAATTTTCTTTTCAAACATTACAAAATCACAAACTGAGAGTAATTGGTTTCCCTCAGGAATAAACATTCAACCATTTACTGCAAATTTCTTAGAACCAAAAGCAGGTTTCTCTTATTTGCTGGGAAGAGAGGAGATCAGGCTTGATATTGGAACTTCTGCAGATATTTTTCTTCACAAATCAGAGAATAGATTTCTCTCCTTTGGTGCTGATCTTTTTACTTATACAAGATTGAGAGGAAGAAGCAGTTTTCATTTTCCTGTTGAAACAGTTGATTATTTATTCGGAATAAATTCAGGTTTTAAAATTGTTGATAATGAAAGAGAATATGGTTTAAGATTTCGCTTCAGCCATATCAGTGCTCACCTTGTTGATGGTGCTTTTGACTCCCGTTTAAATGACTGGAGGAATAGAAGAAACCCCCGGACTTATAGCAGGGAGTTTTTGGAATTATTCCCTTACTATAGAATTAATGGTTTAAGATTTTACCTCGGCTTTACATATCTTGTACATGTAAATCCTGGTTTTGTTGGAAAGGGGATTTACCAGTTTGGCTTTGATTATTTTGCAGATAAACTTATTGCTGATATTGCCACGCCGTTTATAGCTTATGATTTCAAGATTATGGAGATTGATAAATTTTTTGGGAATAATATTATTGAAGCAGGAATTAAGTTTGGAAATTATAATTCAAAAGGAGTGAGTCTTATCTTAGCATATTATTCAGGTAAAAGTATCCATGGTGAATATTTTAATTTAAATGAGAGTTATACAACACTTGGAATTAATGTAGACCTTTAATGAATGAATTAGAACAACCGGAAGAGCAGCCGCAGCCCAAAAGATATAAAAGAGAAAAGAAAAATTATCTTCTTCATATAGGATTATTCCTTATTACTTTCTTTACAACAACCATTGCTGGTGCTCAATGGATAACCGGAACTCCCGGTCCATATGAACTTGAATTTCTTCTTGAAGGGTTGCCATACTCTTTTTCAATTTTATTTATTATTACCTGCCATGAGTTCGGGCATTATTTTGCAGCTATGTATCACAGGGTTAGAGCAACACTCCCATATTACATTCCATTTCCACCTGTTCCATTTTTTATAAACTTCGGAACAATGGGTGCAGTGATAAGAACAAAATCTCCTGTGCCTACAAAAAAAGCAATGTTTGATATTGGTATTGCAGGACCGATTGCAGGTTTTGTTGCGTGCTTGATAATTCTTATTTATGGTTTCTTAAATGTTCCACCTGTTGATTACCTGCTTTCAATTCATCCGGATTATTTTTCTCCAGGTTACGGTGAAGGCGGGTTAAATCTTGTCTTTGGCGATACATTGTTGTTCTCGTTTTTTAGATGGATTTTTGTTGATGCCAACCAATTCTTCCCGCCAATGTCTGAAATTTATCACTACCCTTATCTTTGTGTCGGTTGGTTTGGACTCTTTATTACAGCTATGAACATGATCCCGATTGGACAATTAGACGGAGGGCATATCGGCTATACAATGTTTGGAAAGGAAACCCATTTTAAAATTGCAGTTATATGTTTTTCCATTCTGTTTATATTAGGAATAACAGGTATCATTGAATCAAGTTTTGATTTAAATATTGGAATCGGATGGTCAGGCTGGCTTTTCTGGTCTTTGATATTATACTTTATAATAAAGATAGAACATCCTCCGATTCATGATGATTCTGAACTTGATTTTAAAAGACAGGTTCTTGGTTACATAAGTTTTTTTATACTATTAATTTCTTTTTCGCCCAATCCTTTTTTATTAACTATCCCCGGATGAATCAGGGTTCAAATTTTACCTTTTTAAAAGAATTTATTTGAGATTAAATTAAATCTATGCGAAAATTTTTTGTTGCAATTCTGCTCTTCGCAATCTTACCCGGCTGCGAAAAAGATTTTGATGAGATAATAGATGTTTCAACAGCCACATATCAAGTAATAGGCACAAGCTCTTTTAATTCGTTCAGATATGTAGTAGGGGATTCTTCCATTACTATTTTTCTTACCTTAAATTCATCAGCAAACATACGCTCTGTTTTTTGTGATATTATTGCTTCAGATGGTAATAAACTTAACGCTAACCCTGTTTTACTTTTAGACAATGGCAACACTGCGAATGGAGATCTAACTGCAGGAGATAACAGCTTTACAAATCTTTTTTCTCTAAGCCAGCAAAATCCAATCGGCAATTATAAAATAAATTTTTACGTAAATGATAATCGTGGTGTAACTAAGCTGGCAGCTATTCAGCAGTTTACTTATGATAATGGACAAAATAATGTTGCACCGGTAATTTCAAATTTGGCAGCACCAGATACTGTTTCAATTGGAACAGATACAACATTTATTTTAATAACTATTAATGCTGATGATCCAAATGGATTAAATGATATTGAATTTGTATTCTTTAATTCCTTCATTCCCCCAAATGGTAATCCCTCTAGCCAAAATCCAATAGGAATGTATGATGATGGCACAAATGGAGATCAAACTGGTGATGATGGAATATTTTCTCGTATTGTTATACTTCCTCCAACAGGTGTTACTCTTGGAACATACAGATGGGAATTTCAAGCAAAAGATAGAGGAGGTTTATTGAGTAACCAAATAATACATTATGTTGAAGTACAATAAAAAAGATAAATACTTAGTAATCAATTTTTATGGGAGCAAAATATGCTCTCAAAATAAAATAAATCTATCAACAACATAAAATGGAGGTTCGTATGTTTCGATTATTTACAACATTCGTTTTCATTTTTCTTTTCACTGTTTCTGATATCTATCCGGGCTGGGTAGCTGGAAGAGTTTTTTACAGGTATATTGGTGGAATTCCTCCCCAATATCTTTACTCATGTAATTGGGGTGTGCCGACATCAAATTATGCAGGGACTATATTTCTAGAAGGATCGCAAGGGGTTTCTAGTGCGAATATTAATAAGAATTGTAGTCAAACTCAATACTATTTTCAAAAGTCCTATAATATTACGGGATATACTTTATATGCTTACGCATTTCGGTATATCTCTCCAGGTGTTTATGAAGAACATGCCGGAACTATGACTGTTACTTCTAATGGAGGATACCAGGATTTTTATCTGGATAATTATGATAATATTACTGTTCAAAATTTAACTGCCAAAACACCATCTGGGCCTTTCGGTGGTCCGCCTGATCGTATTTATTTACAATGGCAAATTTCTTTTTCACAATCTATTAATAGGTTTTATATTGAAAGAAGAGTAAATGGCGGCACGTGGTCTTAAATTGCAGGAATGAATGCTAACCAATTATATTATACCGATTTTTCTGTGACAATTGGTAATAACTATGAATATCGTGTCAGAGCTGCATTGGCAATGCCCGATTTTTCTCATTATATATATACTGGATATGCCCAATCGCCAATAGTGGGTTTTGTTGAAGATGCATGGATTAGTGGACCATCATCAGTAACCGCGTACCAATATCACACCTGGACTGGAAATCCTTCAGGAGGTCAGTATGAATGGCGGTATAAATACATAAATCAGCAGAATTGGTCAAATGTTATAGGTACAAGTAATCAGTTAACATTTAAACCTTCTCAAAATTTTTCTTTGCAATTAAAAGTAACCTTTGGCGTAGTATCACAATATGAAGAAAAACCTGTAACTGTAATATTTGAAGCTGAGGATGATGATAGAATAGAATCTTTTTTGTCTGAAGTGCCAAATGAATACCAATTATATCAAAATTTCCCAAATCCATTTAACCCTTCTACTAAAATTCAATTCTATCTACCAGAAGATAATTATGTAAGGATTAAACTATTTGATCTTCTTGGCAGAGAGATTTCTATAATTACAGATGGAGTTTTGGATCAAGGGTTTCATTCTGTGGAATTCAGTTCAGAAAATCTCTCTTCGGGTGTTTATTTATATAAAATGGAAGCCGGTAATAAAATCTTTACAAGAAAAATGATTGTAAATAAATAAAGTTTATGAAAGGTGGGCATTTTTGTTTTATAATTTAAGTTTTCTGTCTTTTATTCTTGCACTTTTTCAAGTTAATATTTATTCGCAAATATTGCCCACCTCTTTTGATATCAATGATGAAAAAATTTTTAAAGCAAGTTCAGGAAATCCTTCAAGTAATAGTGTTACTGCCATCATTACTGTTGGCGATACAGTCTGGCTCGGAACTAGTCGAGGAGTAAGTGTTTCTTTTGACAGAGGTGAAAACTGGACTAATTTCTATGGCACCGCTCCTTTTGGAGAAGATGGAATTACTGCTATTGGTTATGATAAATATAATGGAATATTATGGGCTGCTACAGTAACTACTGTTGATGCACCCGGCGGAGGAACAATTCCAAAAGGAACAGGATTAAAATATACGACTGATAATGGATTAACCTGGTCTGCGGTCCCACAACCGATTGATAATCCAAATGATTCTACCCAGGTATATGGAGTAAATATTTTAAGAGTTCTTCCGGTTACAGTTGCAGAACAAAACGTAACTTATGATATTGCATTTACACCGAATACTGTTTGGATTACATCTTTTGCGAGTGGAACAAGAAAAAGTACAGATATGGGACAAACATGGCAGAGGGTTATACTGCCAACCGATAGTTTAAATTCTATATCACCAACAGATACATTAACCGGAATAAACTTATGTATTTCACCAGCAGCAGGGAGTTTTTGTGGTCATGAGGGTTGGCTTAATTACAGGGCATTTTCCGTTATTTCAACTAATGATTCAACTCTTTATGTTGGTACGGCTGATGGTATAAATAAATCAACTGATAATGGAACTAGTTGGGTGAAGTTTAATCATCAGAATCAGGTTAACTCAATTAGTGGAAATTTTGTTGTTGCACTTGGCCACGATTCAACACAAAGTGATGATGAAATTTGGGCTGCAACCTGGCGAGCGCAAGGGCTTGGTGAATTTACTGCTGT
>JAUSIA010000379.1 GCA_030648225.1 Ignavibacteria bacterium
TTCATTCCGTTTTTGCTGTGCAAGATCGTTCATGCCTGATTTCTAATTTATGGAAGGATGAACTCTATAAATATATTGCAGGAATTATAAAAAATAACGGTCATAAGCCATTAGCAATTAATGGAATGCAAGATCATATACATATTTTTATAGGAATGAAACCTGTGCAATCACTTTCTGATTTAATGCAGGATGTTAAGGCATATTCATCAGGATGGATAAATGATAAAAAATTAGTGAAGGGTAAATTTAGCTGGCAATCAGGATACGGAGGATTTTCATATTCACACTCACAGATTGACAAAGTCATAAAATATATTCTGAAACAAGAAGGACATCATAAGAAAAAAACATTCAAAGAAGAGTATCTAAATTTGTTAAAGTTCTTCAATATTGAATACGATGAGAAATTTCTGTTTAAATGGATAGAATGAATTGCTGAATTTTATTTCATCCCTACGGGATTTGATTTTCTTTTTTGTTCTTTTTTCTATAAATATTTCGTCCCTACGGGACTAATTATATAAAAGTTTTTAATAGCAAAATCAATATCTACTTACTTAATGACATTGCCCTCCAAAGGAAGGAAAATTTAATTCAGTTCAATATGTTTCAGATGTACGGAAATATTCCTTTAACAGATTTAGACTTTCCGGCCAACTACAACATCTCCCCTCTTCCCATACATCTTTACCAAAATATTCCGCGGGAAGAGAAGGGGATTCCATTTGATATTTTCAATTATGAATTTCTCTTTAATGATGAAGAGACGATCCGCATAATGAGAAACGGTTTAACCATCGGATGTTTTTATATAGAATCTCCCGGAATGCGATCGTTGTTAAAGAGACTTGATGTTACAACTTTTGAAATGCTGACTGCGGCAAGCTCGATAATTCGCCCCGGTGTTGCAGAAAGCGGAATGATGCAGGAATTTATTGCACGCCATAAATATCCTTCAAGAAGAAAATATCTTCTCCCGGAAATGGAAGCAGTTCTGGGAGAAACGTACGGCGTTATGATTTACCAGGAAGATGTGATAAAAATAGCTCATCACATTGCGGGCTTAACCCTTGAAGAAGCTGATGTTTTAAGAAGAGCAATGAGCGGCAAGATGCGCTCTCACAAGGCAATGCAATTAATAACAGATAGATTTTTTGAATCGTGTAATGCAAAGAAAATATCTTCCGAAATATCAAAAGAGTTGTGGCGGCAGATAGAATCTTTTGCCGGATATTCTTTCTGCAAAGCTCACAGTGCGAGTTTTGCTTTGCTCTCTTACCAGGTTGCTTATTTAAAAGCTCACTTCCCTGCTGAGTTTATGGCGTGTGTGTTAAACAACGGCGGCGGCTTTTACTCAAGTGCCGTTTATATACAGGAAGCAAAACGTTTTGGAATAAAAGTTCTTCTTCCCTGCATAGACGAAAGCGGGTATGAATATAAAGGAAAGGATAAGAAAATCCGCATTGGTCTTATGGCTGTAAAACATCTTTCATACACATCTGTACAAACAATACTTGAACAAAGAAAAAAATATGGAAAGTATGTTTCTCTTTCAGACTTCATTGTGAGAACAAAACCTGGAATAAAAGAAACTCAACTCCTTATAAAATGTGGAGCAATGGATTGTTTTGGAGAAACACGCTGCACTCTTTTAAGGTTAGCAGATGTTTACTTCAATAAATTTAAAATGCTGGAGGAAGGTTATAACGATCTTTTTATAAATGAATCTTTTGAACTTGAGAAAGCTGTAATAACAAAAAAAGATTTTTCACTTGAAGAAAAATGTGTTGCTGAATATGAAGCTTTTGATTACATGGTTACAAAACATCCACTTGAGTTTTTTACTGAATACAAGGAAAAACTACATTTAATCCCTTCAGAACAAATGGAGAAATACGCCGGCAGAAGAATTAAAATGATCGGCTGGTACATGTCTTCAAAAAGAATAAGAACCAAAAAGGGAGATATAATGAAATTCTTATCTCTCGAAGATTTAACCGGCACTTATGAAGCTGTGATTTTCCCGCGGGCTTACTCACGTGTTGCCGAGAAAACTCTTTCAATGGGACCATACATTGTTGAAGGAAGAATTGATACTGAGAATTCTAATAATATAATAGTTGAAAATCTCGATACACTTTCTAACGTAAAGCTTAAATTAGAATCTCATAATGACAGCGCCGAAAAATATTATGTGCCGAATGATGAAGGCTTAAGGGAAGAAGATATTTATTACTCAACTTCATTAAATGTAGAAAAACTTAAAACAGCTTACGCAGGATAACTATGATTCCGCTTCATGTTCATTCCAATTATTCTTTGCTTGAAGGTGTTATAACCATAGATGAAATATTGGAAAAAGCTCTTTATTATCAGCTTGATACTGTTGCTCTTACAGATACAAACGGAATGTATGGTCTTGTTTCTTTTTATAAGAAAGCATTAGAGAAAGGAATAAAGCCGCTGTTAGGAACTTACATAGATGAACCTGCAAACAAAAATATTTATGCCCTCTTTCTTGCAAAGAATTTTGATGGGTATTCAGATATCTGCAGGATAATTACTGCAAGAAAACTGAGGGATGATTTTTCATTGTTCAGACTTTTGCAAAATGACTTTCCCAGTCTTTTTATTTTGACTAACTCAATTGAACTTCTGCAAAACATCCCTTCTTACAAAAATATTTATGCTGAAATAATTATAACAGGTTCATATAAATTCAAAGCAAGAAATTTATTTGAAGCAGCTAAGGAAAAAAAATTTAAGTATGTAATATCAAACCCGGTTTATTTTTCAGAGCCGCAAGGTTACCTGCTTCACAAAGTAGCCACTGCAATAAAAAAGAGAGACACGTTTGAAAATCTTACTGAAGAAGAGCTCTTAGATAAGGAATTTTATTTCAAACCTCCCTCTTCATTTAATCATTTAAAAAATAAAATACCTGAAGCATTTGCTAACATAAATTTTATTGCAGAAGAGTGTAATGTTGATCTTGGCTTGGGGAAGTACAAAGTGCCAGATTTTCCTGCAGCTACAGAACATTCCTCTTTTTCATTATTATGGAAATACACACACGAAGGTCTTGAAAGAAGATATGGAAATGCATCAGCTAAAATTAAAAATAAACTTAAAGAAGAATTAGAGGTTATAGATGAACTGAAACTTGCAGATTACTTTTTAATAGTTCACGATATTTTTCTCGAAGCGAAAAAAAGAGGAATGATGACTCTTACAAGAGGCTCTGCAGCAAACAGCCTTGTTTGTTATTGTCTCGGCTTAACAGAAGTTGACCCGGTGAGATATGATTTTTATTTCACAAGATTCCTGAACAAAAGCCGCTCCTCTT
Organism: Ignavibacteria bacterium; assembly: GCA_030648225.1. Lineage (GTDB taxonomy): Bacteria > Bacteroidota > Ignavibacteria > Ignavibacteriales > Ignavibacteriaceae > RBG-16-34-14. Next base: position 3,350 of record JAUSIA010000379.1, read on the forward strand.
TGCCCG
>JAUSIA010000384.1 GCA_030648225.1 Ignavibacteria bacterium
CTTATTTTTCTCGATAAAATTTTATTTATTAGAAGAGATGAAAAATATACTTCTAATATTCCTTTTGCTAATTCTTTGTAGAAAAGGTTCACCACAGGAAACAGATAAAATAGCAGAAATTGAAAAAGAAAAATATCTTAAAACATTTAATCAAAAAGAATTAAATTATCCGGGTGATTCTTCTTACAATGTAATTTATTATAAACTTGATTTAGATATTTCTTACTCGCCCCAACATCTTTCCGGTGAAGTAACAGTTTCTGCTAAAAGTCTTGTAAACGAACTCTCTTCTTTTTTTCTTGATCTTTCAAATACTCTTACTGTTGATTCCATAAAATCAGGAGACCTGTCTGCAGGACAGCGAGGTAAGAATTTATTGTTTGAACATGCTGAAGGTAAGCTGACAGTCCAACTTGAACGAATCTACAATTTAGATGAGGAATTTAGTGTAACAGTTTTTTACCAGGGCATTCCTGAAGCTTCCGGTTTGGGCAGTTTTGTTTTTGATATTCACAACGGACAGCCATCAATCTGGACGGTGAGTGAGCCTTATGGCGCAAGTGATTGGTGGTCCTGTAAGGATTCTCCTTCAGACAAGGCAGATTCTGCAGATATATGGATAACCAGTAATTCTGATTTTTTTGCTGTTTCAAACGGAAGCTTAACTGAAGTTGTTGATAACAGGAACGGAACTTTTACATATAAATGGAAAAGCAGTTATCCTATTGCAAATTATCTCATCTCACTTGCAATATCTGAGTACACAGTTTATCAGCAGCATTTTAATTATTCATTAAATGATTCAATGCCGGTTGTACATTATATCTATCCGGAAATTTTCCCTGCAATTAAAGAGCAGCTTGATAAAACAATATTAATGCTTCAAATCTTTTCGGATCGTTTTGGTCTTTATCCATTTATTAGAGAAAAATATGGACATGCAAGTTTTGGCAGGGGAGGAATGGAACATCAAACTATTTCTTCAATGGGAATTTTTTCTGATGGTGTTATTTCTCACGAGCTTGCTCATCAATGGTTTGGTGATAAGGTAACCTGTAAGGACTGGCAGCATATCTGGCTCAATGAAGGTTTCGCCACATTCTCGGAAGGAGTTTATATTGAAGCGGTTTCCGGAAAAGATGCTTATAATTCTTTCATTGATTACCAGATGTCAAGATCAAAAACTGCTAAAGGCAGTATATATGTTCAAGATATTAGTTCAATATCAGAAATTTTTAATGGGGCAAAGAGTTACTCAAAGGGAGCGGTTGTTCTTCATATGCTCAGAGGAATAACAGGTGATTCTTTATTCTTCCGAATATTAAAAAATTATTTAAATGATCCTCAACTTGCGTATGGAGTTGCAACAACAGAAGATTTCCAGAGAAATGCAGAAGAGGTTTATAGCAGCTCTCTTGATTATTTTTTCCAGCAATGGATTTATGGTGAAAACTATCCTCATTATTATGTAAGATGGGATTATACACCACAAAGTAATAATCTTTTTGAGATTGAGTTAAGCATAGAGCAGACAGATAACACTTTCCCACGCTTCTTTATAATGCCTGTTCAGATTGAAATTGCAACAACAATAAAGGATACTATAGTTACTTTATTTAATGATCAGCAAAATCAATCTTTTAAATTTTATGTCGAAGGTGAACCGACAAATTTTATGTTTGATCCTGGTAATTATATCCTTAGTGATACATTTATAGATGATCCCCGTGATTTAACAATACCAGATAAATTTAATCTGGAACAGAATTATCCGAATCCATTTAATAATTCAACAACAATAATTTTCCAGTCTAAGAACAGAGAAAGAGTTATCTTAAAAGTTTTTGATATTTTAGGAAATGAAGTTGCTGTAATTTTTAATGAAGAAGTTGAAGCAGGGGAATATGAAGTTGAATTTTCCGCCATAGGCGGATCCGCCTCTGGCGGAGATGGAAGAGGTTTATCAAGCGGGATTTACTTCTACAAAATGTATGCTGGGGATTTTATAGAAACCAAAAAGTTAGTTTTATTAAAGTAAATTTGTTTATCCACATACCATTTTGCCATTTCAATGGGAAGTTTCACATTAAGTGCAAAGTGTTCAAATATCATTATTGCTTCATGGTTAAGTTTTTAGGTTTTAAAAATGACAATAATTTAAGCATTAAAAAGTAAAATCCAATTTGCTTTGAAATCAATACTTCATTTAATTTTGAATATTATGAATTTCATATTCATAATTATCACCAATAATTAATCCTATGATGGCACCGATTGCACTACCAATTGCTGCGCCTATAACAAAATTTAAATTGTCATTTCTGTGTTCTCCAGAATTAGAATAAGAAGGTGCTATATTTAGTACTCCAACACCTAAACCTGTTCGGTAGGTAATTTTTTAACGCCTGTATTATAATTAATTTCTGTAAAAATAATTGAATCTCTTTTATCTGAAATATTAACATTCTCAACTATAAAGATGGAATCACTAATTAGTTTGACAGAAATAATATGATTTTTAATTTCACTATTTATAAACTCTTCATAATTTCCTTCTATAGGATAGTCCTGTTGGGTATAATAGTGAGCACAACTACTAAGGAATAAAGTTATTGGAAAAATAGTTATTCCAAATATTCTATAAATCATCCTTTTTATTCACTATATATTAATTCGTTAATAAAAAAATTCTATAATGAAAAATTATTTACTACTTTTCAACCCAGCCACTAAATATTCCCTTCTTAATGTTGCGATAACATCCATTGGGATTTCTTTAGGACATTCAGCAGAGCAGGCTTCTGTATTTGTGCAGGACCCGAAACCTTCATCCTCCATTTGTGCAACCATAGCCATTACTCTTTTTTCTCTTTCAGGCTTTCCCTGAGGCAGTCTTGCAAGATGGGCAACTTTAGCAGAAACAAAAAGTATAGCAGATGCATTCTTACAAGCAGCAACACATGCACCGCACCCGATACAAGCAGCAGCATCAAAAGCAGATTCCTGTTCAACTTTGGGAATAGGAATTGCATTTGCATCAGGTGCACCGCCAGTGTTAACGGAAATAAATCCTCCCGCTGCCATTATCCTGTCAAATGCTGATCTGTCAACAACAAGATCTTTAATTACGGGGAATGCTTTTGCTCTCCAGGGTTCGATTACAATAGAATCTCCATCTTTAAAGCTTCTCATATGAAGCTGGCAGGTCGCTGCACCGGTCTGCGGTCCGTGAGCACGTCCATTAATATACATTCCGCAGCTTCCGCAAATACCTTCACGGCAGTCATGATCAAATGCAATTGGTTCTTCACCCTTTTTTATTAACTCTTCATTAACAACATCAAGCATCTCAAGGAAAGAAGTATCGGGAGAAATTTCTTTTGCTTCGTATTCTACAAACTTTCCTTTAGATTCTTTATTCTTCTGACGCCATACTTTTAAATGCAGATTCATTTATTATCCAATTTTTTTCTGTTTTTAATTTATTTATTCAAAAACATTAAAATCTTTTCAAATCAGCTTAGCTTAGCCCATAGCTTTAGCTATGGGGCAAATAAAACGATAAAAAGGTCATAACCGTTTCAACGGTTTACACTACTAGATTAATTCTTGTAATCCCATAGCTAAAGCTATGGGCTGCTATTTACTGCTATTTACTTATAGCTCCTCTGAGTAAGTTGAACGTTTTCAAATACTAATTCTTCTTTATGCATTTCGGGTTCAGCATTATCTCCATTAAATTCCCATGCTGCCGCATAAGCAAAATTTTCATCATCACGTTTAGCTTCATTCTCTTCTGTCTGGTATTCTTCCCTGAAATGCCCTCCGCATGATTCATTCCTGTGTAAAGCATCTCTGGCAATCAGTTCACCAAGTTCAAGGAAATCTGCTACTCGTCCTGCTTTTTCAAGAGATTGATTTAATTCTTCGTTCTCTCCAAGCACTTTAACATTCTTCCAGAAATCTTCTCTTATTTCCTTAATTTTTGATATGGCTTCTTTAAGGCCTTTTTCATTACGAGCCATACCAACATTATCCCACATTACCTGTCCAAGTTCCCGGTGTAATTCATCAACAGTTTTCTTTCCATTTATAGACAAAAGGTTTTTAACACTGTCATTAACTGCATTTGCCGCTTCTTTAAAAGCAGGATGGTTCTCATCAACTTTATCTCGCTTAAGATCTGCAAGATAACCACTAAGGGTGTAAGGAATAACAAAGTAACCGTCTGCAAGTCCCTGCATTAAAGCGCTCGCACCAAGCCTGTTCGCGCCATGATCAGAAAAGTTGCATTCACCAAGAGCATAAAGTCCGGGAATGGTCGTCATCAAATTATAATCAACCCACAGCCCGCCCATTGTATAATGAACTGCCGGATAAATTCTCATCGGAACTTTATAAGGATCTTCGTCGGTTATTCTTTTATACATATCGAAAAGATTGCCATATTTTTCTTTTATGTTATCTGCGCCGAGACGATTAATTGCATCGGCAAAATCGAGATAAACAGCATTCATTCTTTCGCCAACACCTTTACCCGAATCAACCTGCTCTTTTGCATTTCTAGAAGCAACATCTCTCGGTACAAGATTTCCGAATGAAGGATATTTTCTTTCAAGGAAGTAATCTCTTTCATCTTCAGGAATCTGATCAGGTTTTCTCTTATCATCAGGTTTTTTTGGAACCCAGACTCTTCCATCATTCCTTAAGCTTTCGCTCATCAAAGTTAATTTGGATTGATAATGTCCTGTAACAGGTATACATGTAGGATGAATCTGAGTAAAACATGGATTAGCAAAGAAAGCTCCTTTCTTGTATGCACGCCAGGCTGCAGTAACATTAGAGCCTTTTGCATTTGTAGAAAGGAAATAAGCATTGCCATAACCGCCTGTGCAAAGCAATACTGCATCACCTGAGTGTGATTCAATCTCACCTGTAATCATATTACGGGCAATTATCCCACGGGCTTTTCCATCAACAACAACAACATCGAGCATTTCATGGCGGGGAAACATTTCAACTTTCCTTAACCCAACCTGGCGCATTAAAGCACTGTAAGCACCAAGCAGAAGTTGCTGACCCGTTTGTCCTCTTGCATAAAAAGTTCTTGAAACCTGAGCGCCACCGAATGACCTGTTATCAAGAAGACCTCCATACTCACGTGCGAAAGGTACGCCCTGAGCAACACATTGATCAATAATGTTAACACTTAACTCTGCAAGCCTGTAAACATTTGCTTCGCGGGAACGGTAATCGCCACCTTTAATTGTATCATAAAAAAGTCTGAAAACAGAATCACCATCGTTCTGATAATTCTTTGCAGCATTTATTCCACCCTGTGCTGCAATGCTGTGTGCTCTTCTTGCACTATCCTGGAAACAAAAAGCTTTTACATTATAACCAAGCTCTGCTAGAGATGCTGCAGCAGATGCACCGGCAAGTCCGGTTCCTATAACTATAATATTATATTTTCTTTTGTTGGCAGGATTAACAAGCTTAAGCTTGAATTTATGATTAGTCCACTTCTCTTCTAATTTTCCAGTGGGAACTTTGGATTCTAATTTTCCCGCAGAGCGGGATTTCACTTCGTTCAACATATTAATTCCCTCCTGTTGAATTAAGCAGCATATACAAAGGAATTAAAGCAAAACCTGTACAGAGTAATATCGAAAAAACAATTCCGAATCCTTTTATAAAGTTTGTGTATTTGTTATGTCTTAATCCCAAGGTTTGGAAAGCACTTTGAAATCCATGAACAAGATGAAAAGCAAGAAGTATCATAGCCAAAACATAAAAGAGTGAATAAAAAGTATTTGAAAAAGCTATAAGAGCAGATTCAAACATTGTTTCTTCGGGATGCCCAAATTTATGGGGTATAAAAAATGTTCTCAGATGAATAACAAGAAAAACAAAAACTACAACTCCGCTCTGAACCATAAATCGTGAAAAGAAAGTGCTGTTCTCTGCGGGGTTATTTACTTTGTAAGTTGTCCCTCTCGCTTTTTTGTTATTGAACCAGAGCCTTATTCCGTTAACTATATG
>JAUSIA010000408.1 GCA_030648225.1 Ignavibacteria bacterium
ATCACATCGCCGACCAGATGGAAACGGTCGAGGTCGTTCATAACTGCCAAGTCGAAAGGCGTGGTGGTCGTGCCTTCTTCTTTATAGCCGCGCACGTGAATGTTCCGGTGGTTGGTGCGGCGATACGTAAGCCGATGAATCAGCGTCGGATAGCCGTGGTAGACGAAAATGACCGGCTTGTCCTTCGTAAAGAGAGTATCAAAATCATTATCGCTAAGCCCATGGGGATGTTCGCTCTTTGGCTGCAGTGTCATAAGATCTACCACGTTGATGACTCTGACTTTAAGTTCCGGGAAGTTCTGCCGCAGGAGTTCGACAGCAGCTAATGTCTCCAGGGTCGGTACGTCACCGCAACAAGCCATTACTACATCAGGTTCTCCGTCTTTGTCGTTACTTGCCCATTCCCAGATTCCTAATCCAGCGGTGCAGTGTTTTATGGCAGCATCCATGTTAAGCCATTGCAATTCAGGTTGTTTACCTGCGACAATAACATTTACATAGTCACGGCTGCGTAAGCAATGGTCGGTTATCGACAGCAGTGTGTTGGCATCCGGCGGCAGATACACGCGGATGATGTCTGCCTTCTTATTCATCACGTGATCAATGAAACCCGGGTTCTGGTGACTGAATCCATTGTGGTCCTGCCGCCATACGTGAGATGAAAGCAGATAGTTCAATGAGGCGACGGGACTTCGCCAGGGAATATCGTGCGACACCTCAAGCCACTTGGCGTGCTGGTTAAACATAGAATCAATGATGTGGATGAACGCTTCGTAACAAGAGAAAAAGCCGTGCCTGCCTGTAAGCAAATAACCTTCGAGCCAGCCTTCGCACTGATGCTCGCTCAACATTTCCATAACATGACCATCGGGCGCAACGTGATCGTCGATGGGAATAATTTCAGCAGTTGAGCAACGGCTTGTCGTCTCGAATATATCTCCCCATCGGTTCGATGCGGTTTCGTCCGGGCTGAAAACGCGGAAGTTAGTGGGATTGAGTTTTATCACGTCGCGTATGAACTTACCCTGAACGCGCGTGGCTTCTCCTTCGACAGTACCGGGGTTAGTTACCTTTACTGCATAATCCCGAAAATCCGGCATTTTTAATTCTTTAAGGAGAAGTCCTCCATTTGCATGCGGGTTCGCTCCCAATCGTTGTTTGCCCTTAGGTGCTAACTCGACAAGTTCCGGAATGAGCCTGCCGCTTTTATCAAATAACTCTTTAGCATTGTAACTCTTCATCCACTGTTCAAGAACTTTTAAATGTTCGGGTTTCTTCACGAAGTCAGTAACCGGTACCTGATGTGCGCGGAATGTACCTTCGACTGGCAAACCATCCACAACCTTCGGGCAAGTCCATCCTTTAAGAGTGCGGAATATAATCATAGGCCACTTCGGGCGTGTCTTAAAGCCCTTGGTTCGTGCTTTGGTTTGTATGTCCTTAATCTCGGCAACTACCGTATCAAGAGTGGAAGCCATAAGCTGGTGAAGTTTGGCAGGATCGTCTCCTTCCACAAAATATGGTTTGTAACCATAACCACGAAAAAGCTGATCCAATTCTTCGTGACTGATACGCGCCAGTACAGTTGGTCCGGCAATCTTATAACCGTTCAAGTGAAGTATGGGAAGTACAGCTCCGTCACAAACCGGATTGAGAAATTTATTAGAGTGCCAACTCGTGGCTATCGGACCGGTTTCCGACTCACCGTCGCCTACGACACATGTGACTATGAGGTCGGGGTTGTCAAACGCTGCGCCGTAAGCATGCGACAGAGAATAACCGAGTTCCCCGCCTTCATTAATAGAGCCCGGTGTTTCCGGCGCCACATGACTAGGAATTCCACCTGGAAAGGAAAATTGAGTGAACAGTTTTTTCATGCCTTCTTCATCCTGAGTGATATTCGGATAAACCTCGCTGTATGTTCCTTCCAGATAAATATTAGCTACTATTCCGGGCGCACCGTGACCCGGGCCGATAACATATATCATATTCAGGTCGAACTTCTTGATGATACGATTGAGATGAACATAGATAAAATTAAGTCCAGGCGTTGTACCGAAATGACCCAGCAGCCGCGGCTTCACATGTTCCATTTTCAATGGTTTCTTTAACAATGGATTGTCAAACAGATAAATCTGCCCGACCGAAAGATAGTTTGCAGCACGCCAATAGGCGTTCATCTTTCGCAGAAGATCTTGCGATAATGGTTTATCTTTTGCATCCTTCTTTTTCGTTTTGGCAACAATGTTCGCTTTAAACCCTTCTCTTACTTCTTTAACTAATTTCTTCTCAGACACTTTTTTTGTTTTCATGATCATGTTCCGTTTCAATATTAAGATTTAAAATTTGGCTGATTGTTTTCGCTATTATCCATTCCTCATCGGTGTGAATAACACGGACTGCGGTACTCCTGATATCCGCTGAAATAATCGGAGCGTTTGCCAGATGTTCGTTTTCCATTTTAACATTCCTCACTATTCATCTCCCGTCTTTTTAGAGACGTGGATGTGAATGAATTTCCTCTTATTTTTTACTGAAGGTGAAATCCATAATTCAGCCGCGAATTATTTAGTCGAATCATTCATCATATTCATATCATGATTCATCATTCCCTCACCGTGCATCATTTCCATCATCATAGAATGCATTTCAGGATTATGCATCATTGTTTTGCCCATTTCTTCCGTTGCTTCCTTATTGCCCTGGCAATTTTCCATCATCATATTCAGCATTTGTGTTCTCAGTTTACCGTCGGAAGCAATTTTATGCATGTATTTATACATTGTTGAATCTGACATCATCATTTGTGAATGATTCATTTTGCTGTCAGGTTTTTCCTGCGCATTAATAAGTAACGCTGATGAAATAAGAAGACCTGCGATAATAACTGCGATCAATTTTTTTGTCAACATTTCCTGACTCCTTTCCAGTCATTTAATTTTTTTGTTACAAACAAAAAATAAATTGTTTAAGTGTTGTATGCGTTACATTCTTTTAAAAAAGTTTTATAGAATTTTTGGATTATCAGATCATATTAAACTAGCCCAGATCTTTTTTCATTTCTTCAAATTGTTCTTTTGTTATTTCTCCTTTTGCATATCTTGTTTTAATTATATCTAATGGAGATTCCTGCTGCGGCGGAGGCTGATAGTTTTGCCTGTTCCTGTTGCTTTGGTTAACCACGAGCCAGATAACTAAAGCAATAAGAGCAATCCAGAAAATCCAGCTAAACCACATTCCGCCGAAGAAAAAATTATGAAACATTTTCTCAACTCCCTTCGTTTACTTTAAAGAAAATCGAATATGTTAATTGGTTGCTTATAATTTTACTCTGCCTGCAAAGCTTCTTTTGATTTTTTAAGCAGCGCAATTTGTTCATCCGAAAGTTTTGGATACTCTAATTTTAGATTATTTAAAGTATCAACTATAATTTCACTAACAACTAAACGTGCAAACCATTTTTTGTCTGAGGGAATAACATACCAGGGTGCATACTTTTTACTTGTTGCGGAGATTGCATCTTCATAAGCTTTTTGATAATCCTGCCAGAATTTTCTTTCTTCTACATCAGCATCAGAAAATTTCCAGTTCTTTGAAGAATCATCAATCCTATCAATAAATCTTTTCTTTTGTTCCTTTTTAGAAACGTGCAGAAAAAATTTTATAACTACGGTTCCGTTTTCGTATAAGTATTTTTCAAAATCTGAGATTTGTCTGTATCTATTCTTCCAGATTTTATTATCAACAAACTTTCCCGGAAGCCGCTGGGATTTAATTAAATCGCGTACCTTTACAACAAGCACTTCTTCATAATGCGAACGATTAAAAATCCCGATTCTTCCTCTTTCGGGAAGAGATTTTGTGATGCGCCATAAGTAACCATGATCAAGTTCTTCCTTTGATGGCTGCTTAAAGCTGTAAACTTGTGTGCCTTGCGTATTAAGTCCACTCATTACATGTTTAATTGTAGAATCTTTACCGGCAGTATCCATAGCTTGAAATATTAAGAGCAGCGAATATCTGTCCATTGCATAAAGCTTATCCTGAAGTGTTATCATTTTTTCAATATTCTTTTGAAGCAAGTCCTTTGCATCGTCTTTTGATTTTAGTCCGCCCGTATTTCCGGAATCAAATTTTGCAAGATCAATTTTTGTGTTTGGTTTAATGAGGAAGTCCGAGATTTTCATTTGCGCCTCTGATTATTGAATTCATTTCTTATTATTAAAATATCTTGTTGAACAACATAATCGATACTTTCTTTTTTATTTACCATTCAAAAATTATTTGCAGCAATCTTTTCCTTGTCTGGCATCTTTAGATTTTCTAAAAGCGAAGAATACTATTATCCCTATAAAAGCTATCACAACAGTTATTTCCATAATTCATTCTCCTGTCTCAATACAAATTATTTTTTTAAAGATTCAACATTAATCAGCTTAATGCTGAAGCTGCCTGTGCCGGAGAGTTTTATTCCTACGCTGCCGGGTTCCGGTTCATCACCATGTCCATGTACAATCATTTTATTATTTACATACCCTCTGAAGTGAGTTCCATCGCTTACAACTTTTATTTCTATCCAGCCTTTGTTAGTGTAACTATCTTTCTCAAATATTTTTATCTCTCCGTTACTTTTTCTTGAAAGAGAAATTTCTCCATTTTTTAAACCGAGAAAGTCATAATTATTTTTATCTATAAAATGATGCACTAATTCAAACCCACCTTTAAGATCATCAATATTAATTTTTGCTGTTACCTGAACACTTTTAATTTTATTATCATAAACAAACATTGCTTCTTTTATTTGATGAAACATTAAAGCAGATTCATTCCGGTCATACATCGGGCTGAGTTCATTAAGCGAACCTTCGACCCACTTGAACATGCTTGATAAAACTTTAATTATGGTTGCGTCAGCAATTAATTTCCATGAGCCATCATCTCTTGTTGTAAAAGTAGAATCAGAAATCCGATCTTCAATTGTTATTCCTTTCGTTTCAGCTACCAATTTGATAATATTCCCTGTTCCCAATCCATAACCAAATACTAATTTTGCACCGTGATCAGCGGTTTGATACAAAAAATAAATTCCCAGCAAACCGGCAAGAACGAACGGAATAACAATAATTTTTTTCAATGATTTAAACCAAATACCTATTGTTAAACGGACAACTGAATAAACAATAAAGAACCACAAAGTAGTTTCTGCCCAGTCAGCGTGAGCTGTAACTGCGGGAATTACATTTGCTGGAATAGCCAGATTATCCGAGGCAGCTCTTCCGGTTAAGAAAGCAACTACCGCGGTTATTGTACCCAGCAGATATAACAACAGCCCAGCTTTTGTTAACCAATTATATTTTTTTAAGAATAAACCAATAAAATCCAATAATACCGCCAGGATTAAGAGAACCAAGGGAAAGTGAACAATCATTGGATGAATGTTTGGCGCCCAATCGGGTACTAATTGCATAACTGCTCCTTTTTATTTTTTAATAGAAAAAATTTACTTCCCCTATTAAATTTTACAAATCGAAATTAAATCCAGCACTTATACTAAAATCCGGACTGTAGCTGCTAAGTCCTTTAGAACCAATAAATGATAATGCTTTAGTTGAATCCAGTTTAAAATTCAGACCAAGCGAAACTTGACTAGGCGGTTCATAGTTATCCAAAATTCTTGTGTAAGAATAATAATAAAGTAAAACAGAACTTCCGCTTTGTGATATAAATTTTCCCAAACCAATCCCATAAGTAAACGGGTCTTTGTAATCAATGCCGCTTGGATCTCCAAGTTTAATAAAGCCAGCTTCTGCCAGAATGATAAATGATTCAATTGATTTGCGAACATTCATAGAAAGACCGTAATCAAATCTACCTGTTCCGATTTCTGAACTTCCGGAAGCAGTTGGAAATTTTATATTCGGATTAATGAACAGATCCATCGAATGGTCAATTTCATTCAGTAACAGATATGAGCCGTATAAATAAAAATCGCCTAAAGATATTTGTGAATTCATCATGGAGGTTTGATTCATAGAATTATTTTCCCCATGCATATTCCCTTCATTCATATTACCACCTTCGCCTTTATTTTCTCTGCCGGTAGGGATTATCATCATCCCGGATTGTGTAAACCCGGGATTATTTTGAGCCACAACTGGAATGTATCCGTACAAAGTAAGATTATTGTTCTGATAACGAATACCTCCATAAAGGAGATAAAGAGTACTGTATTCGTTATAAATATAACCGCCACCAGTAACCTGGAATGATGTTGATAAAGTCCATCCTGACTTGCCAGAATACATATTTGATTGAGCGGTAATTTCCATGCTCTTCATCAGAACAAGAAAAATTATGAAAGAATTAAATAGAGCTTTCATTTTTAATCACTTGTCTTCCATAAGTTTTTGAGTCTCTTGCATATTATTCATCATATCATCAAAGTTATTCATCATCTCATCCATGTTATCCATCATGTCATTCATTCTGTTTTGAAATTCTTTATTATCTGTTAACTCTTTATTCCCCGTCATATTTTGCATATGCTGAATCATATTTTTCATATGCTCAGACATTTGATTCATTGAGTTCATCATAGGCATCATATCATTATGCATACTATGCTGCTGATGCATCCCCATATTCTGGTGTTGCTGCATTATTTCATTCATCCGAGAAGAAATATCATTCATTCTGTTCATCATATTCTGCATCTGGTTCATGTGCATATTCATACCTTGCTGCTGCCCCTGATGCATTCCATGATTATGCTGCGCATTTGTTGCAGATACATAACCACTGAAAACAATAACAACTATAATTACGAAGGCATTTAAATTTTTCATTGCTGAAGCTCCTTTTATTTATTGTTTGTAATTAGTTCCATTTTAAGCAGCGAATAGAATGAAGTATAATTTCTGCTGCTATTTTTTTTTGCTTTAATTAAAGTATTCTCTGCCTTTAAAAAATCTCCATTGACCCTGTATAAATCATTAAGCAAGAAATAAGCGTCAGGTTCATCAGGATATTTAGATATCTCAGCCAATGCATATTTGATGGCAGAGTTAATTTCCTCCCGAAGGTAATGCTGGTTTGCTTTAAGAATATTTAAATATTGTAAGTCAGGTGAAATCGCCTCTAATTCATTTATTAATTTAGAAGATTTATTAAGTTCATTTTGATTTTGATAAAGTATAATTAAACCTTTTCTCGCTTCAATTAGTTTAGTATCAAGCTTTAATGCTTTAAGGAAATTAAATTCAGCTTTTGTAAAAATTCCTTGCGTTAGATAATACATTCCCAAAGTTTGATAATACTCGCCATTATTCGGATTAGTTGATATAAGCTTGTTTAATGTATTTACCGCTTTGGAAAATTCACCTATGGTTGCATATAAAACACCTAAATTGAAAAGAGCGAGTTCATTATCCGGTTGATTGTTAACTGCTTTAATAAAAAGTTCCTCAGCGCTTTTAATATTACCATTGTTTAAGTATATAACTCCTAAACTTATTAATGCATCCTCATCATTTGAATCTAATTCTAGAACCTTATCATAATAAAACTTTATCATCGGAAGGTTCTGCTTAGCAATTGCAATTTGAGCGAGATACTTCAGCGTGCTTAAATTATCTGGTTTATTACTTAAAGCTATTTGAAAATTTTCCTCTGCTTTTTCAATATTTCCTTCGGAAAAATATTTAACTGCATTA
>JAUSIA010000411.1 GCA_030648225.1 Ignavibacteria bacterium
CAATGCACAAGAGGTTCGCAGGAAGCAGGTATATTCGGAATGAATATGCATGTGGCAAATGCTCTTACTGCTATTTATTTAGCAACAGGTCAGGATGTTGCAAGTGTTGTTGAAAACACCGGTGGAATTATTTCATACGAAGTAAGAAATTCTGACGACCTTTATGCAACTATCACCATGCCTTCAATAACAGTTGGTACGGTTGGCGGAGGCACAAGATTAAAGCAGGCAAGAAAAAATCTTGAGCTGTTAGGATGTACAGGGAAAGATTCTTCAAAGAAGCTTGCTGAGATTGTATGTGCCTGTGCTCTTGCACTTGAATTGTCTCTCGGCGGTGCAATCGTTTCAGATGAATTTGCTTTTTCTCATGCTAAGTATGGGAGAAAATGAGTGACTTCTATTCGCCATGAACTGGAGAGCGCAATAGTTCCTCCTGAGTATTCTCATGTATTGCAAAAGCCCGATCTTTTAAGTAAATCAATAAAGAAATTTTTTGAAATTTACTGTAAAATTCTTTTTACAGTTTATTGTCCTTTAAAAATAATTGGCAGAAAAAATATTCCGAAGCCCTCTTCATTTATTTTCTGCAGCAATCATAACAGCCACATGGATAGCGGAATTTTAATGGTGGCATCTGGATTACCCTTTAAAAATTTTGCAATGATGGCAGCTAAAGATTATTTTTTTGATAACGATAAAAGGAAATATTACCTTAACCTTCTGATGAACTTAATACCTATTGACAGAGATGCTGACAGGAAATCTATGATTAATTATCTTGCAGCCTGCAGAGAATTTACCAGAGCCGGAAACCGCAATCTTATTATTTATCCTGAAGGAACACGCTCATTAACCGGTAAGATTCAGCCATTTAAAAAGGGACCAGCAATGATCTCTGCTGAACTTGGTCTTCCGATAGTTCCTGCACTTATTAAAGGATCTTTTAATGCCTGGCCTAAAGGAAAAATTTTTATGAAGCCCTCTAGAATAACAATATGGATTGGGAAACCTATTTTACCAGATGAATATGTTTGTAATGATAATTCCGAAGGAAGTAATTTCCAGGCTTACAAGAAAATAACAGAAGAGCTTGAGAAAAGAGTTCATGAATTAAAGAATGCCGGAGAACAGGATGCTTAATGTTGAGCAGATGAAATGGTGGGGATGGGGAGGTGAAAATATTGAATTCAATATGGATGATAAACCCGAGCTATGGCCACATATTAAAGATGTTGTTGGAATAGAAGATGAAGTCAAATTTACTCCTCCATTCAAATTTGAGAATATAGAACTCCCTTCTCAAACATTAAATGATAAGTTTATTAACCATGTAAAATCTTTTATTGATCCTGAGAGATTTAAATCCGATAAGAGAGAGAGAGTAATTCATTCTTACGGAAAAAGTTTCAGAGATCTGTGGAGGATAAGAAACGGTATTGTTAATGCTTCCCCTGATTATGTTATTTATCCTTTATCTGAACAGGAGATATCAACCATAATAAAAGCTGCTTTAGATTATGATGTGGTTCTTATTCCCTTCGGTGCAGGTTCAAATATTGCCGGATGCCTTGAGGCTAATAACGGCAGCGGAAGAATGATAGTTTCTCTTGATATGAAACTTATGGATAAAGTTATTAGCGTTGATAAGCAATCAAATACAGCAAGAATACAAGCCGGTGCTTTGGGACCTTTAATGGAAAAGCAACTTAACTCATATGGTTTTACACTTGGTCATTTTCCTGATTCATTTGAGTATTCCACCATCGGTGGATGGATTGCTACAAGATCAGCAGGGATGCAGAGCGATAAATATGGTAAGATTGAAGATATGGTTCTTTCGCTAAGAATGGTTACACCAAATGGAACAATAGTTACGCGCACCGTCCCAAAATCTTCTAATGGAATTGATGTTAACCATATTTGCATTGGTAGTGAAGGGACACTTGGAGTTATTACTGAAGCAGTAATGCGTGTGCATAAACTTCCTCAATACAGAGTACCATATGGTTATCTTTTCCCTGATTTTGAAAGCGGAGTTAATGCTGTTTACGAATGTGTTGAAAAATATTGTGCGCCTGTTGTAACAAGATTGAACGACCCGGATAAAACAGCTCTCTCTTTTGCTTACAGATCAAAATCTTCACCGGTTAAATCTTTACTGGGGAAGGTTGTTAAATCTTATTTAAAGAATATTAAGAAGTTTGATTTTGATAAAGCATGTCTTTTATTAACTGTATTTGAGGGAGATAAAGAAAACTTTTCTGATATGAAAAGAAAAGTCAATAAAATTTACAAAAAGCAGGGTGCTTTTAATCTTGGCACTGAACCGGGCAAAGCTTTTGAAAGAGGGAAATATGATTTCCCTTACCTGCGTGATTACGTGATGGACAGAAATATAATGGCTGATGTAAGTGAAACCTCAACTGTGTGGAGTAATCTGCTTCCTTTATATTACTCTACTATAGCCTCAATTGATAAGGCAATGAAGCAAACTGTTAAAAAAGGTTTTTTAGGATGTCATATAAGTCATACTTATCATACTGGTGCAAGTTTGTATTTTACATTTGGATGCCAGCAAATTCCCGGATATGAGCTTGAACAATATCTATTGATTAAAAAATCTGCTGAAGATGCTTTTATAAAAGGAGGTGCTACTTTATCACATCATCATGCTGTTGGGTTTGAGCATATGCCCTGGATTAAAGATGATATTTCCGAAACAGGAATAAAAGCAGTTAGAGGATTGAAGTATTCTCTTGATCCAAAAAATATTATGAATCCCGATAAAATTATTCCTCCGATTGAAAAATCTTTCAACTGGGGTTTACAGAAAGAAGATATAGAGAAACTCAAAGCCCTGCTTGCGGCAGGCAGGCGGATTTAATGTTCTTAAATAATACTATTGTTGTAACAGGGGCTTCTTCCGGACTTGGGGCTTCTCTTGCAAAAGAATTGGCATCATATAAACCAAACTTAGTTCTGTTTTCAAGAAACCTTGAAAAGCTCCGGCAAGTTGCAAATGAATGTGATGAAAAAGGGGCTAATTCAATTGCTGTCCAGGGAGATGTTACAAACCAGGATGATTGTAAGAGATTGGTTGATACAACAATAAACAATTATAATTCAATTAATCACCTGGTTCTTAATGCAGGTGTAAGTATGTGGGCTAAGTTTGATGAAGTTACTGATCTATCTTTGTTTCAAAAATTAATTGAAACAAATTATCTGAGTGCGGTTTGTCTAACGCACCTTTTTCTCCCTTATTTAAAAAAAAGTAAAGGTTTGATAACCGCAATTTCATCTATCCAGGGAGAAATTTCTGTTCCTTATCATTCAGGTTATGTTGCATCCAAGCATGCCTTAACAGGATTTTTGAACACTTTAAGAATAGAACTTAAAGATAAAGATGTAGATGTTATGCTTGTTATGCCTCACTGGCTCAGAGGAACTGATTTGAGGAAAAATGCCTTCGATAAAAATGGAAAAAAGACCGGTGAATCTAAAAAAGAACATAACAAAGAATCCATAAGTCTTCAGGAATGCAGCAGAAAAATTCTTAAAGGAATGGTAAACAGAAAAAGAGAACTTGTTATCCCCAAAAAATTAAAAATATTATTATGGCTTAATCTGATTAGACCTGGAATGGTTGAAAAGATTGTTTCGGGAAAAGTGAAGGACCAGGAGTAAAAAATTACTCCTTACTAAATACCTCATCCATTCTCTTCAAAATCTTTTTTTTCTCTTCTTCAGTAAAATCATTTTCATAGAAGCGAAGGAATAATCTTTTTCTTATT
>JAUSIA010000418.1 GCA_030648225.1 Ignavibacteria bacterium
AATATGCTCTGGTAATTATGAAAGAAAATTGCCGGGATGGATTCAGCCAGAGGCTGATGAGCCTATGGCTCAAATATTTTGCCTGTCCGCAGAAGTTTTATAACGAAGGTGGATTTGATTTCTTTAAATTATGTTTTAAGCATAATATTTTAACATTTTCTGCTGTTAAACTTGTACCGCCTTTTGAGAATGGAAGATCATGATCGTAATGAAGATTTTCTGTTGAGCCGCAATTACGAAATTATGCCAGAAAGTGATTCAGCAGGAATATTAAACTTGTTATGAAGATCTCTCATCTTTTTAACTGTAAGCTCTCTCTCCTATTCAGAATTTCAGAAACACTATTTTTTTCCTCCCATCAATTCAGCGAGGTCACCTTGTTTTAAGTCCAGGCATCTCTATTCTGAATTTAATTTTTTCCAAATTGGAGGTTTTCTTTAAATATGGTTGACTTAATGACTCTATTTGTATAAATTCAGTCAGTTTAATGACGGTAATTGTATGATTATTGATAGACAAGCGAAACAAATATTAAAAAATAAAACAAAACCTGGTAAGGTGGTTATAATTTTAGGTGCACGAAGAGTAGGGAAAACTATCCTTTTAAAGGAATTTTTAAAAGAAGAAAAGGAAAAATATATTTTCTGGAATGGAGAAGATTTCGCTGTTCATGAAATTCTGAAACGAAGAAGCATTAAGAATTACCAAAACCTGATTGGAGATGCCAGGCTTATTGTAATTGATGAAGCGCAGATGATCCCCGAAGCTGGCAAAGTATTAAAATTATTAATTGATTCTTTTGAAGATCTTAGAATTATAGTAACAGGTTCCTCTGCATTTGATTTAACCAATCTTACCGGTGAACCTCTTACAGGACGGATGCATGAAATAAATTTATTTCCATTATCGGAAGCAGAGTATGCAGCAATTGAACTGCCGGAGGAAAGAAAGGATAACCTGAGAGACAGGCTTGTTTTTGGTAATATGCCGGAATTAATTAATTATCAGAATCCTGATGAAAAGGCAGGCTACCTCCGTGAACTCATAAATTCATATCTGTTAAAAGATATACTTGTTTTTGAAAATATAAGAAATTCATCAAAACTTTTTGAGCTTTTGAAGCTCATCGCTTTTCAAATTGGAAATGAAGTATCATTCCAGGAACTTGGAAAACAATTATCTGTTTCAAAGAATACTGCTGAAAGATATTTAAACCTTCTCTCAAAAGTATTTGTTATATACAGGCTAAGCGGGTTCAGCAGAAATCTCAGGAAAGAGATTGTAAAAAACTCAAAGTGGTATTTTTATGATAACGGGATAAGGAATGCTGTAATTGCAAACTTTTCCCGTATAGAGATGAGAAATGATATAGGGATTTTATGGGAAAATTATATGATAAGTGAAAGGATTAAGCATCAGAAATATTCGGGAATAATTTCAAATAACTATTTCTGGAGAACTTATGATCAGCAGGAAATTGATTTTGTGGAAGAGAGAGAAGGAAAATTATTTGCTTATGAATTTAAATGGAAAGAGGATAAAATTAAAATACCTGCTGCATGGAAGAATGCTTACCCTGATTCGCAATTTAAGGCTGTTACACAGGATAATTATTCTGATTGGTTAAACGAATAAGCTCAGCTATTCTATAAAAGAAAATTAGCAGGATAGATTCAGCAAGAGGCTGATGAGCGGCCCCGTCGCTGAAGCTTTTGGGCGTAAGCGACCTATGGCTCAAATATTTTGCCTGCCCGCAGAAGTTTTATAACTAAGGCGATGCAAAAGATGCTAACGTTAAAACAGCAATTTCTTCCTGTTATTTGTCTCTTTTACCTAATAGTTAATTCTACTCGCTTTTAAATTTATTAATTGCCGCATATTTTAATTAGTAGCTATGGTTTGATTTTTGAATTCCGGTGCTATCATTATTAAGAGATAAAAATTATGCAACGTATAATCTTCAAAATTATTTCAACCATAATGTTTTCCACTACCGTTCTCCTGCACAATTGCAGTGAACAGAAAAGCACCGGACCCGATGTCCCTGCTATAATTAATATAATTGTTAAATCATCGAATGATTCTTTATCAGTCAGCGGGGCAAATGTGGTTCTGTATAATGCAAATAATGGAGAGGCTGTCTCGCGTACTTTCTCGGGCAGCAATGGTGTTGCAAAGTTTGAAACTATGTTTACCGGAAATTTTTATGTAAGAATATCTGCACAGGGATTTAAAGAAGTTCCGGAGGGAAGTGTAAGTTCTGTTCCGTTTTCTGTTTCATCCGGGCAGACATTCTCTCAAACTTATTATATGGATGTACTGCAGGGAACTTTCGGTAAAATTGATGGGACAGTTACTCCAAAGCAGGCTGGTTTTTTAATTGTTGCCAAATCATTAACAATAAATTCAGAATATCACACCTATTCCGGTCCGGATGGATATTTTGTTTTGTTTAATATCCCTTATGACACTTACGAAGTTAATGCCATCAAATCAGGTTATCAATTGGCTGTTCATCCTGAGGTTACCCTCTCTGCCGCATCTTCTTCTGCAACTGTGCAGGTAAACGTTAATCAGGTTAACGGTTCAACATTAACGGGTAAAGTTACTTTCCTGGCTGCCGTTAACGGAATAGTTGACATTTCATTACGGGACGAAACATCGTTATCTGTTATTAACGGACTTACAACAACAATTGATGTAAGCAGAAACTATTCAATAAATAATATTCCCGCCGGTAATTACGTTGCCTGGGCATCATACGAAAATGATAGTTATGTGATGGATCCTGATTGGATATTTAAAAATCCAGGTGCGTTAAATATTTCATTCACAACAGATAGTACTAAGATGCTGGACTTCAGCGTTACAGGTGCCATTTCAATCGTCTCACCAACTAATCCGCCTGCTTCAATTATACCAGCTTCGGCAGATTCCGTTATTCCTACTTTTTACTGGAATGCTTATCCGCAGGTAAAAGAATATATTATTGAGGTGAGAGATATAAATGGTAATCTTATCTGGGGTGGTTTCACAGAGTCCGGTGTAATCAATCATTCACAAATACCAAAAGAATGGAACAGTGTTGAATTTAATTTTGACGGATCTGCTTTATCACAGCTTCATTCCGGCGATATATATCAATGGAGAATTTATGCTGATGATGATTCCCCACCGAACATTCAGACATTACTCTCTTCAAGTGAAGATTTAATGGGTTTGTTTATTGCACCTTAAAGCAGAAATTAAAATAAGAGAGCGACAGCTCTCTTATGGCTTCTTTTAAATCCCATTACTTTTAGAGAAATATGAATTGTGCAAAAATAATTAGCGGTTCAATAAACCCGCTATTATTAATCAACGTTTGTGAACACTATTTTTATTACCATTCAGGAAAATAAAAACGGCGGGATGGATAAAATCTTATCTGATTTTTTAAGGTTGTGCTTCATGCAAAGTATTCTAACGTTTTCTGCGGTAAGGCTTGTGCCGCCTTTTGAGAATGGAAGATCATGATCGAAGTGGAGATTTTCTTTTGAGCCGCATTGAACACATTGTCCTTTGTCTCTTGCCCAAACTGCAACTTTTACATTAGTAGGAATTAATCTTGAATGAGGAATTTCAATTTCTTT
>JAUSIA010000422.1 GCA_030648225.1 Ignavibacteria bacterium
TAATGATGAACGGGAAAGCTGATTTACATACACATACTACCCACTCTGATGGATCCTGTTCACCAAAAGAGATTATAAGAAAAGCAAAGCAGGCTGCAATAGATGTAATTAGTATTACCGATCATGATAATACTAAAGGATTTAAGGAAGCATCTGAGGCAGGGAAAGATCTCGGGGTTGAAGTAATTCCGGGTGTTGAAATAAGCTCCGAGATCAGTAATCGTGAAATTCATATACTGGGCTATTTTTTTGATCCGGATAATATTGAACTTGAGCGTTATCTTAGTTTCTTCAGGGAAGAAAGAATAAAACGTGCGGGACGAATAGTGAACAAATTAATGAATCTTGGGTTTGAGATTCATCTTGATGAGGTACTTGAAAAAACAAAAAAATCTTCAGTGGGACGCCCGCACATTGCACAGGTCATGCTTGAAAAAGGAATAGTATCTTCATATTACGAAGCATTTAATAAATATATAGGAAATGGCTCACCTGCCTTCGAAAAAAAAGTTCACCTTTCACCACAAAGTGCTTTCAGAATTATTAATGATGCAGGTGGTTTATCCTTTATTGCTCACCCTGGAAATATCCCTGAAAATCTCCTTAAAGAACTAATAGATTCAGGTATGGATGGAATTGAAGTGGTTCATCCTTCTCATTCTAAATTGCAGCAAAAATTTTACAAGGGTATTGTCAATTCTTATTTTTTACTTGAATGCGGCGGCTCCGATTATCATGGCGGTAAACGAGAAGATGAATCAAACTTTGGACAATACTACACCAGCACTTCCTCGATTGAAGCTATGAGAAAAAGATTGATGAAACATTCTGCATAGCTTCCTTCTTAAATCAGGAAACCTTATGAAAATTATTGAAGGAAATAAACAGGTTAAAAATCTGCATCTCGCTATAGTCCAGAGTAAGTTTAATGAAAATATCAGTGAAAGATTGCTTGCAGGAGCTTTGAGCTGTTTAAGAGAATATGGTTTAGAGGAAGACGAAATACCAATTATTAAAGTTCCAGGTGCATTTGAAATTCCTGTTGCTGCAGAAAAGCTTGCCTCACAAAAAATATATGATGCGATAATTTGTCTCGGTGCAGTTATTAAAGGCGAGACTGCTCATTTTGAATACATATCTAAAGCTGTAACAGATGGTATTTTAAAGATTGGATTAAAATATGGAATACCGGTTATCTTTGGAGTTCTTACAGCTTATACGGAAGAACAGGCAGAAGCAAGAGCAGGTGAAAAAGAAAACAATAAAGGCTGGGAAGCTGCTGAAACTGCTCTTGAGATGGCAAACCTGATGAAAAGGCTGAATAACCTTTAGCTTAGA
Source organism: Ignavibacteria bacterium (assembly GCA_030648225.1). Lineage (GTDB taxonomy): Bacteria > Bacteroidota > Ignavibacteria > Ignavibacteriales > Ignavibacteriaceae > RBG-16-34-14. The sequence goes on from JAUSIA010000422.1 coordinate 1,339, forward strand.
ATTTTACACTTTTCTAAATTAAAAATTATTGTAAATTTTCCCCTGTAATTAAAAATAATCTCAAAGGTTAGAATAAGATAATTTCTACCACTTAAAAATAATTAAGGAAAATTTGAAATGTATTTACTAATTATCTTATTCCTTGCATTATCCTCTTCCCTCTCATATTCTCAGCAGGTTTCAAACTGGCAAAATTATACTGACATGAAAAATGTCAAATCTCTTGTTATTAATGGCAGTCTGATTTGGGGTGCATCTGATGGCGGGGCATTTTCATATAATATTAATAACAACTCTTATAATAAGTATAGTAAGGTTGACGGCTTGAATGGAGTTTCAATTACCGCAGCAGCAATAGATCAATATGGAAAAGTCTGGTTTGGAAGCAGCAATGGTATAATTGATGTTTATGATCCGCAAACAAACAGTTTCCGATCTATACTAGATATCTTTAACAATACGGATAAAAATTCTAAAGTAATTAATGAACTTGCTGCAAGTGGTGATACAATATTTGTTTCTTCGGATTTCGGTATCTCTTTAATAAATGCATCTAATTATCTCTTTTTTGATACCTTCTCAAAATTTGGTGAATTACCTTCAAACATAAGTGTTAATAGTATAATTAATTCAGGAGTGATCTATGCTTGTACCGATTTGGGGATAGCAATTCAAAAAGCAGGTTCAACAAATCTATCAGCGCCAAAATCATGGAATGTTTACAGAACAGTTAATGGTTTACCATCTGATAGTGCAGTAAAAATTGTTTTATTTAATAATTCAATTATAGCTGCAACTTCAAAAGGTTTAGCTTCATTTGATGGATCTTCCTGGACAGTCTTTACAGATCAATTTAATAATATTCTTGTTAATGATATTATTGTTATTGGTGACTCACTTTTTATTATTTCAGAAAAACAAAATATATCTAAATATTATAATGGAATATTAACCCCGGTTTATTCATCTCCTGAAAAAAATCTTTTCAAGCTCAATTATTCCTCTCAAGGAATTTTAGCAGCAACTTCAAAAGGTATTTATAGAGTAAGTGATGGAACTTATTTCTTTCCCAACGGTCCATTTGCAAATCTTTTTCCCGATATAGAAGTTGATAATAATGGTGTACTTTGGTCAGCAAGCGGTACGGATGGTCCCGGTGTTGGCTATTATAAATACAATGGTATTGACTGGTCAAACTTTAATATAAGTACAACACCTGAATTATCGACAAATTCTTATTTTAATTTGTATATAGATGAAACTAATACTACTTATCTTGGCAGCTGGGGACGAGGTTTCACTATTATAAAAAACGGCAGCATACTTAATTTTAATGCTGCAAATACAGGAATGCAGGGAGAAGACAATGATCCAAATTATCTTGTTATCGGAGGTTTTGCTAAAGATTCTAAGAATAATATTTGGGTTTTAAACTATGGTGCTATTGATAGAAAAAATTTAACTAAGTCATCCAATTTAGAACAGTGGGATTCTTATCCTATTTCTGCTATAGATCGTTATGTTGATGAAAGTTTTCATCTCGTAGTAGATCAATACGATACCAAATGGTTTGCAGTACAACGCGAAAAACAAGGTTTGTTTTATTTCAATGAAGGAAGTAATCCTGATCCTTCAGTTACATCCGATGATGTTTCGGGATATTTAAATGAATCTTCCGGGTTAAATAATAATTTTGTAATAGCCATTGCCGTTGACAGACGTGGTGATGTTTGGGTTGGCACCAGCCTGGGAGTAAATATTATTAGCAACGTTAGTTCAGCTTTATCAGGTAATCCTCAGTTAAGAATAAGCTCTGTTTTTTCATTAAGACAGCAGACCAT
>JAUSIA010000299.1 GCA_030648225.1 Ignavibacteria bacterium
ACAGATAAAATGGAAAAGCAGGCAAATGAAATTTTTGATCAGATTGATGCACTTGGTGGTGTTATCCCTGCAATTGAAGCAGGTTATTTCCAAAAAGAAATTGCAAATGCAGCTTACCAATACCAGAAGGAAGTTGAAAGAAAAGAAAAATTTATCGTTGGCGTAAATGAGTTTATTGAAGAGGATACAAAAGTAGATATTCCGATTCTTTACATCTCTCCTGAAGTTGAAAAGAAACAGAGAAAAAGATTAGGAGATTTAAGACAGAGCAGGAATTCAGAATCTGTTTCTGAAAGTTTGAAAGAAATAAAAGATGCAGCTATTAATGGAACTAATATTATGCCTGTGCTTGTTAAAGCAGCACATAATTATGTAACACTCGGTGAGATGGTAAACCAGCTTAAGGATGTTTATGGGGTTTATGAAGAAGCTGTGGTCTTTTAATGATCAAAAATTATTTTTTCCTTTTCCGGGTCCCACAGTGGATTAAAAACAGTTTTGTATTTGTTCCGCTTCTTTTTTCATTAAATCTTTTTAACACAGATTTATTACTTACCACTCTGGCTGCTTTTATAGTTTTCTGTTTAACCAGCAGTATACTTTATATTATTAATGATATAAGTGATATCGAAGCTGACAGGGCACACCCTGTTAAAAAGCTTAGACCACTTGCAGCAAGGACTGTTTCTGTAAAGCAGGCATATATTTCTTTGTTTTTACTAAGCATCCCTGTTTTGATTTCTCTTCCTTTCTTTAACTTAAAATTCACCATTCTTCTCATTTCATTTTTTATTTTGAACCTGCTTTATTCATTTTCATTTAAGCATATTGTATTGCTCGATATTTTTACAATTGCAGCAGGATTTATGTTAAGAGTTATTGGCGGAGCTTTTGCAATTGAAGTTGAGGTATCGAGCTGGTTGATTTTAACAACTATGTTCCTTTCACTTTTTTTAGCCGGAATGAAAAGATATTCTGAGTTAAGGCTTACTTTGAATCAAGCTAACAACGATATATCCACAAGAAAAGTTTTAAGAAATTACTCAACACGGCTGGCGAGGCAGATATCAACTGTTGCAGCTTCAGCTGTAATTATATGTTATGCTCTTTATACCGTTTCAGAAAGAACTATAAAAATTTTCGGCAACGAGAATCTTATTTACACAACACCGTTTGTGGTTTTCGGCATTTTCAGGTATATGTATCTTGTTTATATTACTGAAGAAGGAGAGAATACAACACAGATTATGATAAAAGATATTCAGATGATACTAACTCTTACACTTTATATTTTAACAGCAGTACTAATTATTTATGATTTGTTATAATGATAATGAAAATGATTTTATGCATATCAACAGTTTCATTATTCCTGAACTGTTGCGGAACAGTTAAAACTCAGGCAGATCAATTAAACATTTCCATTAATCATTCCGATATTTATTCCTGGCTGAATCTTATGCCAGGCGGACCACCCTCTTTTCATATAACCGGTAATCTTACAATAAAAAATGAAGAATCTTATGAAATAAAAGAATTAAATCTAAATGAAATAATTCTTACACAGCAAGATATACCTCTTTATCATTTTGAACCCCTTCTTGAACCGGTAAATGAAAATATATCCGGTAAAAATTTGGAAGCAGGAGAAGAAAAAGAATTCCGGTTTGGAGTAAAATCTGGATTAGAAGTTAAACCTGAGCTTGATTCCGAAAAACCAATAACAGCCAGATTGGTATTCAATTCAGGTGAAAAGATTTTTGAATATGTTATTTACAATATCCAAATAGAAAAAGCTTATTGAAATGAGTGTAGAAATCATTTCTCTCATTCTGCTTATTCTTGCCAGCGGTTTTTTTTCAGGGACCGAAATTGCATTTATTGTTGCTAACAAAATAAAAATTGAAATTAAAGCGCGTAAAAAAAATCTCGCCGCCGAAAGTGCACTTTATTTTATAAATCATCCACAAACTTTCTTCTCTACAATTCTCGTTGGTAATAATATTGCTAATATTGCTTTTGCTTCCATCAGTGCAGTATTTCTTACATCAGTATTTTTATTGAATGAGTTTGAAATACTGCTGATTTCTTCATCAATAATACTCATGCTTGGCGAGCTTATTCCAAAATATATAGCCCATGAATTTTCAGAGCGTTTGGTGCTTTCTATGGCACTGCCTTTAAGAATCATCACATTTCTAATGTTCCCTTTTATAAAAGTATTTTCTTCAATCTCATCTTTTGTGGCAAAGTCATCAGGTATTAAAGCTGAAAATGTAAAATTCCTTTTTAGTAAAGAAGAATTCGATGTTTTAATTCAGGAGAGTCATAAGGCAGGAATATTTGATAAAAAGGAGAGCGATATAATCAGCAAAGTTTTATCGCTTGGTGACCAGAGAGTGTATGAAGTTATGCGTCCCAGGACTGAGATAATCGGCATTGAAATTAATCGTTCAATTGAAGAAGCACTTTTATTATTTATTGAATCGGGATATTCAAAGCTGCCTGTGTTTGAAGAGAATCTTGATAATATAAAAGGAATAATTTATGCAAACGATTTTTTTAAATCCCCAAAGAGTATCCGGGACATTCTTCACGATGCAGTTTTTATTCCCGAAACAAAAAAAAGCTTTGAGATGCTTAATGAATTCCTTAACCGGCAGGTTACAATTGCAGTTGTTATTGATGAATTCGGCGGGACTGCAGGGATTGTAACAATAGAAGATATTTTTGAAGAGATGTTTGGTGAAATAAAAGATGAATATGATATTGAAGAGGAAATTATCAAAAAAATATCGGACAACACTTATATCATAAACGGGAAGGTTGAGATTGATTTTATTAATGAAGAATATGATCTCAATATTCCCACCGGTGATTATGAAACCATAGCAGGTTATATAACCACTAAGCTTGGAAGAATTCCTTTGCAGGGTGAAACTGTTTCTTTTGATGGGTTTGCTTTTTTAATTACACGTGCTAACCAGATAAGAATAGATATTGTGAAATTAACAGATAACCGGGAAACAAATCCAATGGGTTGAGTTATTCTTGTGAATATAATAGAGTAAGTTCAAGAGCAAGTTCAAGAAAAAACAATCATTCATAGTCATTCGCTTCGCAGAGAAACCTTCGAGGTTTGCAAATCGCTTGCGATACTCTAACCTCGAAGGTTAGCAAATAGCTTCGCTGTCATTCATAGTCATTCATTGTTTAAAGCAAGAAATAACTATGAATGACAATTGAATAACCATCGAATGACAAATTTAATGACGATTGACAAATGATTAATGACCAATTACAAATGACTAATAACAACGAAGTCCGAATTTGAATAACACACATTACATTATTCTCTTCGATGGTGTTTGCAACTTCTGTAATTTCTGGGTTAACTTTTTATTGGATAGGGATAAAAAAGATAAATTCAGATTTACTCCGCTTCAATCAGAAAAAGGAGAGCAGCTTCTGAAGAAATTCAATCTTTCAACAAAAGATTTTGATACTTTTGTTTTAATTGATGGGAAGAAATATTATATCAAATCAACAGCAGCTTTAATTGTTGCAAAAAACCTTCCGGGATTATGGAAAATCTTGTATGCTTTAATAATAATTCCAGGACCATTCAGAGATTTTCTTTACAACCTGATTTCAAAAAATCGTTATAAATTATTTGGGAAGAGAGAAGCCTGCCGGATACCCACACCTGAAGAAAGAAACAAATTTCTATAATCTTATTGCTTATCTGTCCTGCTTTCTCAATGTATTTAGCAGTTGAGCTTAAATACACGTAAATTTGTACATTCAATTAAATTGATTTATGAACCTTTAATAGGTAATTTTGCTAAAGTTTTCTCTTATTGGAAAAGATAAGAAAGCAAGGGCTGGAGTTCTTGAAACCGATCATGGCATTGTTGAAACCCCGGCTTTTATGCCGGTTGGTACACAAGGAACAGTTAAAGCTGTAAATCAGAAATACTTGGAGGAAATTAAAACTCAGATCGTTCTTTCAAATACTTATCATCTTTACTTAAGACCCGGAACAGAAGTGCTGGAAAAAGCCGGTGGGCTTCACAGCTTTATGAATTGGAATAAACCTATTCTTACAGACAGCGGCGGCTTCCAGGTATTCAGCCTTTCGGAGTTAAGAAAAGTTAAACCTGAAGGAGTTGAGTTCAGTTCTCATCTTGATGGAAGCGCTCATTTTTTTACTCCTGAAAAAGTTGTAAAAATCCAGAGGAGCATTGGTTCGGATATTATGATGGTTCTTGATGAATGTACTCCTTATCCCTGTGATTATGAATATGCTTTCAACTCGGCTAAACTAACTTCAAGCTGGGCATTGATGAGTAAAGAAGCTTTTGAAAAATCTCTTCCTCTTTATGGACATAAACAGTTTATGTTCGGGATCATCCAGGGAAGTGTTTATAAAGATCTCAGGGAATTATCTGCAAACGATCTTATTAAACTTGATTTTGATGGATATGCAATCGGCGGACTTGCTGTAGGAGAACCTGTTGAAATTATGTATGATATGGTTGACTTTACAACTTCCTTAATGCCTGAAAATAAACCAAGATACCTGATGGGTGTAGGAAGACCAGAGAATCTTCTTGAGGCAATTGAAAGAGGAATTGATATGTTTGATTGTGTAATGCCGACAAGAAACGGACGCAACGCATATCTTTTTACTTCGGGTGGAGTTTTATCAATGAGGAATGCAAAGTATAAAGATGATTTTTCTTCTATAGATGAAAACTGTAATTGCTACACTTGCACAAATTTTTCAAAAGCATATTTAAGGCATCTTTTTATTGCAGGTGAAATTCTTGCTTTGGAACTTGCAAGTATTCATAACC
>JAUSIA010000429.1 GCA_030648225.1 Ignavibacteria bacterium
TTCAACCCTGATTATATACTGATTATAAATATGATAATTCTTTACACCCGAACTTTTATTAACTGCTTGCGGAATAAGTACTTTATTCCTCTCATCAAACTTAATTTTACCAGGAGATTCCGATAAACCGGAACTAATAAAAAGATTGTTATAAAGCTGAGCATTTCTTCTTCTTCCTTCAGACCATGAATCAAGATGAGGAATCTTAACATTTATCACTGCTGCCTGAAGAGCATCAAGCCTGAAATTACCCCCGATAATTTTATGATAATATTTAGCTTCACCACCATGCACTCTTAAAATTTTCAACCTATCTGCCAGCTCTTTATTATTCGTTGTCACCAGCCCACCATCACCAAAACAGCCAAGATTTTTACTTGGGAAAAAAGAGAAGCAACCGATATCACCAATAGTCCCAACAAACTTGCCATCTTTATACTGAACGCCAATAGCCTGTGCAGCATCTTCAATAACTTTTATTTTATGCTCTGATGCTATTTCCATGATTGAATCCATTTCACAGCTTTGACCATAAAGATGAACCGGTATTACAGCTTTGGTTTTGGAGGTAATTTTCTTTTCAAAGTCTGACGGATCAATATTAAAAGTTACAGGATCAACATCTGTAAAAATGGGTTTGGCATTAAGCCTAACAACAACACCTGCGGTTGCAAAGAATGAATAAGCAGGGACAATCACTTCGTCGCCCGGTTTAATATCAATAGCCATAAGAGCAGCCAGTAAAGCATCAGTCCCTGAAGATACACCAATAGAATATTCACACTTCAGATAATCACAAAGATTTTTCTCCATTGTCTCCACTTCGGGCCCGAGAATAAAATACTGTGATTCTGCAATCCTGAGAAGCGCTTCATCAAGTTCTTTCTTCAGAGAATTATATTGGGGTTTAAGATCAAGAAGAGGAACTTTCATTTTATTATCTCCAATTTGTTTCATCTCTCATCATCTCATTATTCATCTCAATAATGGGATTATGGGATTATGTGATGATGAGATTATATGATAATGAGATTTTTCTGCTTTTATCTCACGGGATTCAATTTATCTGCTTGTTTTTGCATAGATACTAATTTTCCTATAATATTTTCATATTCATTAACTATGCTTATCGCTTTTTCTGAATTAAGATAATCACAATCTTTAGCAAAATTTAACCAAACTTGTGTTTCCGCTGCTTCGGCTTCTGCATCATTTAATTTTAATATAAAAGATTTGGGATATATTCTTTTTCGAAACGCCTCAGCAGTATTGGCACAAACTGAACGGGAAGATCTTCTGATTTGATCAGTAAGAGAGTAAGTTTCTTCTTTGGGAAATTTCTTAGATAACAAAAATATTTCCTGCGATGCTTTGTAAGCAACTTGAAAGACATCCAGATCAAAATGAGATTTAATTAACATTTGTTCCTCCATTGTTATTAGATTGAATTCTTCACTAAATTTTCTCATCATCATCTCATTTCCCATCATCTCATCATCTCATCATTTCAACATCTCATCATTTCAACTTTTATCTCCATCATCTCATTTCTCATTATTTATCATCTTATTTTGATTTCACAAAACAAAATCTCTCTCAATATCTTTAAATAATTTTGCATTAAGATCTTTTTCCAATACAACAGGTTCTGCTATTTTCCAATCAATACTGAGATCAGGATCATTAAATAAAATTGCTCTCTCATTTTCTTTGCTGTAATAAGCAGTACATTTATACATAAATACAGCTTCATCTGATAACACAGAGAAACCATGTGCAAAACCGGGGGGAATCCAGATCATGGCATGATTGTCTTCGGATAACTCTTGAGAAAAATGTTTGCCGAATGTTGGAGAGTTAAATCTTATATCGAGAGCAACATCCAGGATCCTACCGGAAATAACCTGACATAATTTGCCCTGGGCATAATTCCAAACCTGGTAATGGAGACCCCTGATAGTATTCTTTTTTGATTTGGAAATATTATCCTGTACAAATTCAGCATTAACTCCGTAACCGGATAAAATTTCTTTCCGGTAGGATTCAAAGAAATATCCCCTGCTATCGGAAAATACCCTGGGCTGAATTACAAGCAGTCCTTCCAGATCTGTTTTAATAATTTCCATCCGATTCTTTCAATAATTTTTCTAAGTATTCCTTATATAAGCATTCCGGTATTGAGTTAATTAATTTTTCAAATTTATTTCTATCTATAAATTCCATTTTATAAGCGATCTCTTCTACACAGGCGACTTTCAAACCCTGCCTGTCTTCTATTACACCAAAAAAGTTTGATGCTTTTAAAAGTGCTTCGGGTGTTCCTGTATCAAGCCATGCAACACCACGGCCAATGCGAACTACCTGTAATTTATCCTTTTCTAAATACACTCTGTTTACATCTGTTATTTCAAGCTCTCCCCGGCCAGATGGTTTTAAACTTTTTGCTATGCCGCATACTTCATTGTTATAAATATATAAACCAGGCACGGCAAACTGCGATTTGGGTTTCTGAGGTTTTTCTTCTATTGAAAGAGCTTTGCCATTTTCATCAAATTCAATTATTCCATATCGCTCAGGGTCCTGTACACGGTAGCCGAATATTGTAGCTCCCTTATTTTTTTCTAAAGCCTGGTAAAAGAAATCAAGGTAGCCATAAAAAATATTATCCCCGAGGATCAAAGTAACATCATCATTCCCGATAAATTCTTCACCAAGAATAAATGCTTCTGCTATTCCCCTTGGTGCTTCCTGTACTCTGTAAGAAATATTAAGCCCTAAGTGAGAACCATCTTCAAACAAACGCTGGTAAAGTGGTATTGTTTGCTCATTTGAAATTATAAGTATATCTCTTATTCCTCCAAGCATCAGAATTGATAATGGATAATAAATAAGCGGTTTATCATAAATAAGTGTAAGCTGTTTGCTGTAAACTTTAGTGATCGGATACAGGCGCGAACCTGACCCTCCTGCGAGAATTATACCTTTCATTACCAATAATATTTTGTTACTGATTTAATTTTAAGGAGTAAATATAGTAATAATTAGAAAATGAGGCTTTGAGAAGAGAAGACTTTGAAGAATAATTTGAGAAAGGGTGAGCGGGATACGATATATAACTGGGAACTAATTTTACAAGTCATAATAAACTGCAAATGAAAACTCATTTATGTTAAACTCATTGAATGATCCGCTTTCCAGTTCTTCTTTTATCTTGCTTAACCGGTATTTTGCCTGAAAATAGAAATCGTGAATAAA
>JAUSIA010000435.1 GCA_030648225.1 Ignavibacteria bacterium
ATTATTAGTTCTTATTCTGGTAGTGATTGTTAAAGAATCTTTATTCAGGTTTGTACTAAGAGTGGGGAAATCTGTTGAGAGTACTGTAGTAAAAACTGATGCGTGGCATCACCGCAGCGATGCAATAACTTCTGCATTTGCATTTATAGGTATAAGTATAGCTTTGATAGGTGGAAAAGGTTATGAAATGGCAGATGACTGGGCAGCACTTTGTGCCTCGGGTGTAATTATTTTTAATGCTAATAAGCTTGGCTTAATTGGTTTAAGGGAAATAATGGACGCAGCACCTCCGGGAGAAATTCTGGAAAAGGTTAAAGAACTTGGTTTATCTGTCGAGGGAGTTTTATCGCTTGATAAATGTTTTATAAGAAAAATGGGATTGGATTTTTTTGTAGATCTTCATGTAATTATTGATGGAAAAATCTCTGTTTATGAAGGACACGAAATAGCACATAAGGTTAAAAATAAAATTATCACAGAATTCCCGCGCATCAGCGATGTATTGGTTCATATAGAACCTAATGATAATTTAAATTTTAAGTAATATTATTCTTCCCCTGTCACTTTTCTGATTAAACGCATACTTAATCTTTCAAATATTTCTATTCAATATTTTAGAAAGAGGGTAATATGGAAAACCGTTTTTATACACTTGTAATTTTTTCAATTCTTCTGCTGACATCCTTAATTTTATTTTTACAAGCGATGACGGACAAACATGGACCTCTCGCAATTCAGGAATATTTATGGGACTTAACGGAATATTTTTTCTTGATTCAAATATTGGTTGTGCTGTTAGTGATGTTGGAACTATTTTCTTTACAACAAACGGAGGAATTTCCTGGACAAGTCAGCCATGCGGTTCACCAAATACACTTAATGAAGTCTGTTTTATTCACCAGGGGAAAGGCTGGACTGTTGGTGATAATGGTACAATAGTTATGTATGATAATTCAACCATTCCTGTTGAACTTAGTTCATTTACGGCATTGGTAATGAGTAATGCAGTTAGTTTAACATGGAGTACAGCTACAGAAACAAATAACCAGGGTTTTGAAGTTCAAAGAAAATCTGTGAATGAAAATAATGAATGGAAACAAATTGATTTTGTTCAGGGGAAAGGAAGTACAACAGAGTTAACTAATTATTCATTTGAGGATAAAAATCTTTTACCGGGAAGATATCTCTACCGTTTAAAGCAATTAGATTTTGATGGAAGTTTTGAATACTATGAGTTAAACTCAGAAGTAATAATAGAAGCACCAAACACATTTTCTCTGAATCAGAATTATCCCAATCCTTTTAATCCGACAACAAATATTTCTTTCAATATACCTGAATCTGGTAATGTAAATTTAAAAGTCTATAACGTTTTAGGAAATGAAGTAGCAACTTTATTTAATAATGAATTAAATGCCGGTAATCACAATGTGATCTTTAATGCAATTGATTTTAGCAGCAGCGTTTATTATTACAGGGTAGAAGTTGAAGGAAAATTTATTGAAACAAAACAGATGATTCTTCTTAAATAATTTTGAGATAATTCATCCCTGGTACCAACCTTATAGTGCCCACTATAAAATTCCAGGGATGGATTTCTCATTTTTACCTGCTTTATAAAAATGGGGAAATACCAATAGCTTTTTTTCAGCAATTATTCTATTTTCAATTAAATTCAAAATTCAATTATGATTATTTGCTTTAACTTTATCCTCCAAAATCGGTTTCATTTCTCGACTCTTAGTTTTTATTTACATCATTCTTTTTACAAATCTCGATCCTTCAAATTTTAAGGTAACTTATACTGCAGCTATAGCTGCTTTAATGGCAATCTGGTGGCTGACAGAAGCAAAGATTGAAAATTTCAGATATGGCGAAGGCTGGTTTTGCAATCAATATTGTGAGCATTATTTTAGTAAGCCTTCTCGTTTATTTGTTAGGTAGTATTTTATTTAATTTGGGTTCATTTCCCGATTGGCCGGATTGAAAGATTGAAATTGAAAGATTAAAAGATTACAAGATTGAAAGAAATTATTATGATTATTTATAGTGTTACAATATATGTTAATAAAGATGTTGAGTCTGAATGGCTTGACTGGATGAAGAAAATACATATTCAGGATGTAATAGATACAGGTCATTTCAATTCTTATAAGATTTATAAAGTTATCGTTCCTTCACATTCACCGGATGAAACTGCTTATTGTATTCAGTATGATTGCAAATCAATGGAGGATTACACACTTTATCTTGAAAAGCATGCATCTCGCCTTCAAAGAGAGCACACCATAAAATTTCAGAATAAAGTTAAAGCAGCGCGGGCTGTTATGGAAGAGATTTGAACTTAATTGCTAAATTGTTCTATTGCTAAATTGCTGTTGAAATAATTTTCTTTTCATAACAATTAAACAATAAAACAATTTTTTTGAAAATTTTTTTTTAAGATGAAATATATCTTACAGACTTTTATAATATTTTTTCTCCTTCCTGCAAAGCTGCTTGCTCAGGCTGATACGGTCTCTTTTTTAAATTCTGAAACTAGAAATTACGATCAGAAACATATTAAGCTTTCTCTCTCTTTTGATTTTAATGAAGAGAAAGTGATTGGCAATTGTGAATTTTCTTTCTCACCTCTTGTTAATGATTTTAATGAGCTTGTTCTCCACGCAAAAACGATGAAGGTAAGTTCTGTAAAAATTTCTGGCAAAGTTCTTCAATTCAACCAGGATGATAAACATCTTTTTGTTAAGATGGATAAAACTTATTCACCTGATGATTCAATAACTGTTTCTATAGATTATATAGCTTATCCTGCAAGAGGACTCTATTTTTTCAAACCGACAAAAGAAATTCCCGAAATACCATATCAGATCTGGACGCAGGGGGAAGGTGAGAATAACAGGTTTTGGTATCCTGCATACGATATGCCCGATGATAAATTAACTTCTGAAGTTTTAATAACTGTTCCCTCAAATCTTATTGCAATTTCAAACGGCATTCTTCAAAATGTTAAAGAAGAAGGAAGCGACAAGACTTTTTACTGGAAAATGAATAAGCCATATTCCAACTATCTTACGACTGTAATTGTTGGAGATTATATTACTGTAACTGAAGAAGTAAGAGGTACAAAATTAGAATATAATATCCCATCGGAGTGGGTTGATAAAAAAGATCTCTTTTATGGAAGAACCCCACAGATGATTAATTTCTTTTCAGATTATATGTCTCCTTATCCTTATGAAAGATATGCTCAGACAACTGTTCAGGATTTTGAGTGGGGAGGTGTTGAAAATATTACAGCAACAACTTTGAACCGAAGAATATTGCATGATGAAAATGCAGTCCCTAATTACAGTGCTGATGGTTTAATTTCTCACGAGCTTGCTCACCAATGGTTTGGTGACTACCTGACATGCAAAACGTGGGGTCATATCTGGCTTAATGAAGGTTTTGCTACTTATTTTACAGATCTCTGGTATGAAAATGAATTTGGTAGGGATGAATTCAGGTATCAAAGGTACTTGTCAAACACAGAATATTTTGATATTGAACTAAAAGCTGAACCGTTAGATTCAGTAAAACTTAAAGAATCCGAATTCATTCCTGCCGAATTAAGTGGTGATAAAGCTTATGAAAGAGGGGCTGCAATTCTTAATATGCTTCGTTTTATTCTTGGTGATTATGAATTTCAAAAGGCGATAAAGTATTATGTGAATAAATATAAAAATCAAAATGTTACTACTGAAGATTTAAGAATTACATTTGAAGAATCAAGCGGAAAAGATTTAAAGAAATTTTTTCATCAATGGATATATGGTGCAGGTTTTCCGGAGTTCAAAGTTGATTATTCATGGAATGAATCAGAAAAAAAGGTGGTTCTTAATGTTAAACAAACACAGGAATTATTTCCTGCAGTTGGAATTTTTGAAACACCCGTTTTAATTGAAATTGTTGCAGGAAAACAGCTAATTCAGGATACAATTCAAATTGCAGGCAAAGAAAACAGTTTCACTTTTAATATTGAACAAAAACCTGATCTCGTAATGTTCAATAAATATGAATGGATACTTTGTAAAGTTGATTTTAAGAAAAATTTTGAAGAATTATCTTACCAGTTACAGTATGATGATGATGTGGTGGGAAGGATCTGTGCAGCGAAAGAACTTGTAGAGTTCGGAGAGAAATCTATTCCGGTTTTGAACCGGACAATTAAAAGAGAACTGCATTATGGTGTTCAGGTAGTTGTGGTAGAATCATTGAAAGAGATAGGCGGAGATAATGTTCTTGAATCTCTATTATTGGCTTGTGATGATGAAGATGCAAGAGTACGTGAAGCAGCGATAAAATCTCTCTCAATTTTTACTTATGAAAAGGTGAATGATAAACTTCTGGAGAAACTTGAAAGTGATGATAACTATTATGTTAAAGGGGCAGCATTATATTCAATCGGTGCTGTTAAGCATCCTGATGCAAAAAAAATCTTAACAGATGCCCTTAAAATGGATTCTCACATGAATATAATCCGCAGGGGAATCTTTGAAGGTTTTCAAAAACTTGGTGATCCTTCAATTTTATCTCTTATTCAAGAATACACACAATATAAATACAGCTATGGTGAAATGCATCTTCTTGATATTACAGCGCTCGATTGTGCGAAATCTTTTGCAGAAACAAATTATGAAGAAGTTGTAGAAGTAATCTCATCCGCACTTAATAATCCTTATTTCAGGACAAGAATCCATGCTGCAAAATTATTAGCAGAACTTGGAGCTAAGGAAAAGCTGAAAGTTCTGATTAGGCTTTATGAAGAAGAGAGAAGAGATGTTGTTAAAGAACAATTGAAGCCCGTAATTGAAAAGCTCAAATCATTAAACTGAAATTTCTTTTAAACCTTTTTGTTTTTACACACATCCTAAATAGAGGGAATTTTTTCTCTATTATAAAATTTGTATTATTTATATCATTAGTTCATAAATCAATCAAGGAGGTATCATGTTAAAGAAAATAGGAATTATTTTATTTTTTATTGTTCCTTTAGCTGTTATAGCAATTTTAGCATTCTCAAATATTGATGTAAATCATAATACTTCAGCTCCATCTAAAATAAAAATTGAAAACTTCACTCT
>JAUSIA010000462.1 GCA_030648225.1 Ignavibacteria bacterium
TAATCTTGTTGATCCTGATAATTCAATTCTTATGTTTAGAAAAAAAACTCTGCCGGGTGGTTCTACAGTTGATACTTTGATTGGAAGAGTTCCTTTACTCGATCCGACCAGCACTGGATTACTTTCTGCAAACCAGGTTACTTCTTTGAAATCTTTCGATACAAGAGATTATGATCTGCTCGTTACTCTTGGAGGAAACAATAATTTTAAAGTGCAGTCACTCGATTATATTGTTACACAGGATTTTACAGGTTACCTCAACAAACTTTCTCCTGCAAATACAGATATAATGAAGCCGAACAGGTTTGCAAATCCTGAAGGCTCAGTTATTGATAACTCAGGAAATATTTTTATTGCTGATGCAGGCAAGGACAGTATTTACAAATTCAATCCTTTCGGAGATGAACTTCAATCATTCGGCGGCTCAGGATTATTCAGCCAGCCTCACTCTGTTGCTTTCTTCGATAGAACCCTATATGTCCTCGATACAGGTAACAACAGGGTATTGCGTTTTATTCTTTCAACGGATATACAATGAGGAGTTCAAGTGTAAGCCTGCCCCGATGACAATCGGGGTTCAAGTTCTCAGCCGAAGGCTGATCCGCCTATGGCGGAAAGTGTAAGATCAAGAATAAGTGGAAGATATTAAACAGTTAATTCATCATTAAAAAATAAGATTACAATATGAATAAAATTTTGGTTCTTTTGGTATTAGTTAGTTCTTTTGTCTACTCACAAGTTGTTCCTATCGCAGATTTAAGAATGAACGATGCTAACGGAGTACCTGTTGATACCGGACAGGTATTTACTATTTCAGGAATAGTTACTTGCTCAGATCAGTTTGGCAGTCCAAGTGCTGTACAGGATGAAACAGCAGGTATTTCTATTTTTGGCACCAACTTCACAAACCAGGTTGCTCTTGGAGATTCCGTTACTGTAACTTCAGTCTTAACTCAGTTTAATGGATTAACTGAATTTGATTTTAGAAGACCTGGATCTTCAGTTACAATTCATTCTAATACAGAAATCCCTGAGCCAACAATTCTTATTATAAATGACATTGCAACGCAGCAATGGAATGGTTTCGAAGAATATGAAGGTCTTCTTATAAGAATTAATAATGTTACAATTAATGCTTCAGGTAATTTTACAAGCGGAACTAATTATAACATCACTGATGCAACAGGAACTTTAGCTGCCGGACTTAGGATTGATAATAACGTTTCTACAATTATCGGGACACCTATTCCATCAGGGCAGGTCGATATTATTGGAATTCTTGGTCAATATAATAATCCTCCAAATACTCCTCCATTTGATGATGGATACCAGGTTCAGCCAAGATTCATTCAGGATATTGTTTATGATGGTGCTCCATTAATTCTTACCCCGGTTTATGCTTCAGATATTGATACAAATTCTTTTACTGTTTATTTCAATACTGCAAGGAATGGAAATAGCCAGGTAAAGTATGGATTGACACCGTCGCTTGAACTTGACTCTGTTGTTATTGATACCGATACAACTGAACATGTAGTGCCGGTTACCGGTTTACAGCCTTTCACACTTTACTATTTCAAAGCTTATTCAACAAATAATGTTGGAACAAGTGCAAGTGATCTCTATTCTGTAAGAACTGCTTCTGCAAATCCATCTCCAGGTACTATCAATGTTTATTTTAATTTTTCTGTTGATACAACTGTTGCTATTCCGGGAAATTCTGCAACTGGAAATGTTGATTTTAAAAATAAATTAATAGAAAGAATTAACCAGACTAATTACTCAATTGATCTTGCTCTTTACAGTTTCTTTGGAATGCCCGAAGTTGCCGATGCTTTAGTGCTTGCGAAAAACAGGGGAGTAAAAGTAAGAGTTGTATATGACCATAGAGGCGGTGGTTCCCTGCAAAATAGTATGCAGACTTTAGCTAACGCAGGAATTCTGATAAGCCGGAGACCAAATGAGACGTCAACATTTCATGGTATAATGCACAATAAATTTTTCATTTTCGATGCAAGAGATACAATTGAAACCAATGACTGGGTTTGGACTGGTTCCTGGAATGTTACTTCAACTGAACTTGGATGGAAAAATAATGTATTAGAAATAAATGATCCCACTTTGGCATCTGCATATATGATTGAGTTTGAAGAGATGTGGGGAAGCAATACTGAAATTCCCAATCCTTCGAATGCAAAGTTTGGTTTTAACAAGATAGATAACACTCCACATAATTTTAATATTGACGGGAAAGAGATACAGCTTTATTTCTCTCCTTCCGACGGAACAACAAATAAAATCAACACACAAATCAGTTTTGCAAATAATAATATTTATCTGGCACTTTATGTTATAACAAGAGATGATATCAGAGATGCGATTATTGCACAAACAAATCTTGGTATGGATAATTTAAGAGGGATTGTTGAACAAACCAACTCACAAGGGACGGAGTTCTTTACATTACAGACTTATGGAGAAATGCTTGAGAATCCTTCACCAACTCTTCACCATAAATATGCAATTATGGATGCCTCATATTCTGAAAGTGCACCGACAACAATTACTGGTTCACATAACTGGTCAACAGCGGCAGAAGAGGATAACGATGAGAACACAGTTATAATAAGAGATGTTTATATAGCAAACCAGTATATGCAGGAGTTTAAAAAGCGTTATAATGAAGCTGGCGGAACAGGTACATTTATCATACCTGTTGTTGGAGTTGAAGATGATTATGAAATAAATGAATTTTCATATCAGTTATATCAAAACTATCCCAATCCATTTAATCCTGTAACAACTATAAGATTTGAAATACCATATCCTGAATACGTGGAATTAACCTTATATGATATATTAGGAAGAAAAGTAAGAACTTTGTTTGAAGGAGAAGTACCCGCTGGAATTATTTCGGTTGATTTTTCCGCCAAAGGCGGATCCGCCTCTGGCGGAAATGCAGATGGTCTCGCAAGCGGAGTTTATATTTACAGACTGCAGGCAGGGGATTTTATTGCCTCAAAGAAGTTGATGCTGATGAAATAAAAAGCCCTTTACGATTCCCTTAAGAGAGGAAAAAGCGAATCGGAGAAAATACTATTTACTTGATTTGCTTTATAAAAAATAGTTCTTCTAAGAGAAAATCATTCTATGTTTGAAGTACTGCGTAAATATTTTGAAGATAGATTTAAATTCACAGAAGAACAATTTGAATTTATGAAAACCCTCTTTATCCCAAGAACAACTGGACACAGAGGTGAATTTGTGACAAGTCCTTCGCAAAGTCATTTGATTAATTTCAAAAAATATTGTTGCTACACTTCCCAAAATCATAAGCAACAAATTCGAAGGGGCACTATTACCTATAGAACTTGCAAATAAAATAGCCTCGCTTTCAACTTATCCATCTGCTAAGGCACTTGAACTATTTGCAGAGGCAACAATAGGGAAGTAGTTACGACCAGTACATCATTTTGAAAATCAAAATCTTCATATTTCAATTATATTCTCCTTACTTTTTACATTACTAATAATTTGTATAATCTCCCCTCTATCGCTAAATTTGTAACTCAATTTTCAAAAATTAAAGGATAAAAATGCCTGAAAGTAAAGAACAGAAAGGTAAAATTATACAGGTAATTGGGCCTGTAGTTGATATTGAATTTGAAGAGGGACTCCTTCCAAAGATTTATAATGCAGTAAGAATACCACGAACAACCACCGAAGGTGAAGAGAATAATCTGATAGTTGAAGTTCAGCTGCATTTGGGTGAGGATAGAGTCCGCGCGGTAGCAATGGATTCTACAGATGGGCTTGTACGTGGAATGGATGCTTTTGATACCGGTGAGCCTATATCAGTTCCGGTTGGTCCTGAAACTTTAGGCAGATTATTAAACATAACAGGAGAGGGAATAGATGGTTTGGGAGAGATAAAAACTAAGAAAAGATATCCTATTCATCGTCCTTCACCTCTATTCAAAAATCTTTCAACTCATTCAGAAATGTTTGAAACAGGTATCAAAGTTATAGATCTTCTTGAACCTTACACAAAGGGTGGTAAGACAGGTCTCTTTGGTGGTGCAGGAGTTGGTAAAACAGTAATTATTCAGGAATTAATTCACAACATTGCACAGGAACATGGAGGTTACTCAGTATTCGCTGGTGTAGGTGAAAGAACACGTGAAGGAAATGATCTCTGGCTTGAAATGAAAGAATCAGGAGTGCTTGAGAAAACTTCTCTTGTATTCGGTCAGATGAATGAGCCACCCGGTGCACGACTGCGTGTAGGATTAACAGGTTTAACAATTGCAGAATATTTCCGTGATGAAGAGGGAAGAGATGTTCTTCTTTTTATTGATAACATTTTCCGTTTTACACAAGCAGGCTCTGAAGTGTCGGCGCTTTTAGGTCGTATGCCCTCAGCGGTTGGTTACCAGCCAAACCTTGCAACTGAAATGGGTGCATTGCAGGAAAGAATCACTTCAACAGATAAAGGTTCTATTACATCTGTTCAGGCTATTTATGTGCCTGCAGATGACTTAACAGATCCGGCACCTGCAGCAGTATTTGCTCACCTTGATGCAACAACAGTATTAAGCAGGCAGATTTCTGAGCTTGGTATTTATCCTGCAGTTGATCCTCTCGATTCCACTTCAAGAATTCTTCAGCCGGGAAATATTGGGCAGGAACATTATGATGTTGCTACAAGATGTAAAGAAATACTTCAGCATTATAAAGATCTTCAGGATATCATTAACATTCTTGGTATGGATGAGCTTTCTGATGAAGATAAAGTGATCGTAAGAAGAGCAAGAAGGATACAAAGATTTTTCAGCCAGCCTTTTCACGTTGCTGAGCAGTTTACAGGTTACAAAGGAAAATATGTTAAGCTCGAAGACACCATCAGGGGATTTAAATCTATAATTGATGGAAAGCATGATGATTTGCCGGAAGCAGCTTTTATGTATGTAGGAACAATTGAAGAAGCTGTTGAAAAAGCTAAAAAGATGAGTGAATAATGGACGGTGTTCTTTATCTTGAAATAATAACTCCAGCCAAAATTGTATTTAAAGGTAATATAGAATCAGTTACAATTCCCGGTGTTGAAGGAAGCTTCCAGGTATTAAAAAACCATGCTCCTCTCATAAGTGTTTT
The DNA here is from genome assembly GCA_030648225.1 of Ignavibacteria bacterium. GTDB lineage: Bacteria > Bacteroidota > Ignavibacteria > Ignavibacteriales > Ignavibacteriaceae > RBG-16-34-14. The sequence goes on from JAUSIA010000462.1 coordinate 5,155, forward strand.
TGAGATCGGGCTTGTGAAAATAAAGATTGATGCAAATACCACAAAATATTTTGCTACTGGCGGGGGTACAGTTGAAGTTCTGAATAATAATGTTCTTGTTCTCGCAGATTCACTTGAAGCAGTTGAAGAGATTGATGTTGAGCGTGCAAAGAGAGCTAAGGAAAGAGCGATGGAAAAACTAACTCTTAAAACTGAAGATACCGATATCGAAAGAGCAAGAGTTGCACTTGCAAAAGCTGTTAATCGGCTAACATTGGTTGAAAAATATATAAGGGCAGAAGTTTAAAGCAGCAGCCTCCCTTGCCGCGGAACTAATAAATTATCATCTTATTGCCACGACCTTTAGGTCGTGGATAAAAATAAAAGAATAAATTAAGGCTTTAGCCACAGATATAATTAAGAATTGTGGCTAAAGCCAAATATTTTTTGGCTATTTAAACCCCGACATAAATGTCGGGGCTATTAATCAGAAATAATTTAGCTTTGCCATACTTCCTGGTAATCTGTGTGCTGCGGTTTATTTAACTTTAGTCACACTCTAAAGGAATGAACTGTTAATTTATATATCCATCTCTCATTACTAT
>JAUSIA010000306.1 GCA_030648225.1 Ignavibacteria bacterium
TCTTTAAAAACAGATTTATTTTCGTAACTTTCCAAATCTCCTGCAGGCAAACCGTGAGCTTTCTTGCAAGCCCATTCGCAATTACGGCAACCTATACAGGTTGTTGTGTCAACCAGAACTCCCATCCTGTCTTCGGAAAGAATATTTTCCGGGGAGGCTTTTGTGGATTTTGTTGAAACCCCTACTATTGTTGCAGTTAGTAGACCAGCAGATTTAAAGAAACTTCTTCGGTTTTGTTTTTCCATTTTTCCCTTAAAATCTTTAGCTCTAATAGTATTTTATATAGTAAACACTGTAGCTAAGACAAATTATAAGCCAATGAAAACGACTGAAAATCTTAATTTTTTCAGGAAAAGTTTTTCATTAAGAATAAATCAGAATTTTCAATTCTTGCTTTTGGGAAAAACCTATGTTTATTTAATTGAAGAGGCAAAATTGCTATTATTATGATATCCTTGCAAATTGAAAGGTAAACTTTTAATTTGCAAACATGCTAAAAAGAGATTTACAAAATAAGATAGTTGATTCGCTTAATAATTATCCTGTAATAGGTTTAATTGGCTCACGGCAGGCTGGAAAAACAACTCTTGCCAAAGAAATCTCAGGGAATTTTTCAGATACAGTTTATATTGATTTGGAACTTCCATCTGACCTGATAAAAATCCAAAATGCAGAATTCTATTTAAAAGAAAATTCCGATAAGCTTATCATTATTGATGAAGTTCAGCACGAACAAAAATTGTTTCCAATAATAAGAGCATTGGTAGATCAGGATAGAAGATCAGGCAGGTTCCTTCTGCTTGGTTCGGCGTCTCCAGATTTTATGAGATTTTCTTCAGAAACTTTAGCTGGCAGAATTATATATCACGAGCTTACGCCTTTGAATATTTTTGAAGTTAAAGAGGAAAAAAATTCTATTAGAAATTTATGGCTCAAAGGAGGATACCCATTGAGTTTTTTATCAAAAGATCCTGTCAAGAGTTTTGAATGGAGAGAATCATTTATAAAGACATATCTGGAAAGAGACATTCCCCAACTGGGTTTAAGAATACCCGCAATTCAACTGCGAAGATTCTGGACTATGGTAGCTCATAATCATGGCAAATTGTGGAATGCAAGTCAAATAGCATCATCTCTTGGAGTAACAGCCCCAACAGTTAAACACTATCTGGATATTCTTACTGATACTTTTTTAGTGCGCCAGTTAGCTCCTTTTTTTGAGAACGTTAAAAAGCGTTTGGTAAAAAGCCCCAAAATTTATCTTAGAGACAGTGGATTACTTCATACTTTGTTGAACATAAGAAATACAGATGATTTATTGAGCCATCCTGGTGTTGGTTCTTCCTGGGAAGGATTTGTAATTGAACAGATTTTGAATTCAACTGAAGAAAGTATTCAGCCTTACTTCTACAGAACAGGTTCAGGAAATGAAATTGATCTTATTTTGGAATCTGGAAGAAATAACAGAATGGCAATTGAAGTGAAACATTCACTTTCACCGGAACTGACTAAAGGATTTTGGATTGCGTTTGAAGAATTAAAGTGTAAGAAAGGCTATGTTGTATATCCCGGCGATGATGAATTTCCTATCAATGAAAAAGTAAGAGTTGTTTCACTAACTAAAATTAAAAATGAAATATCTTCTTTAACAAGCAAATAATAAAAACCATTTTTTTTAATTAAAATAGTGATGATATTTTCTACAAAGCGTGATGAAAAAATCATCACAACAAAAATGTTGTTTGTTGAAAATTTAGATAGATTTTTTTTAAATAGGCTAAACACTGTTGAATAATTCAACTCACCAGAATTTTCTAATAAAATTAACTGAAGTCTATACATCTCTCTAATTCCCTTCACAATATAAAGTTATAAAGATTTTAAAAATATTTTTTCCAAACGGCACATCAATTGGCTAAAAGAATTGTTCGTTATATAATTAAAAGAGGAAAATAAAATGGTCGCACTCTATGTTCTTTTAGGATTTGTTCTTCTCTTAGTAATAGATTATTTCGTTATAAGGGGAGAAAAGAAATATCATCCTGCTTTCCAGAAAAAATATGAAGTTATTGAGAATGTTGTGTTCGATAATATCAGCGTTACCGTTCCGGCTGATTCTTATGTTTCAAAAGGTCATACCTGGGGAGAGCTTCAGGGAAATGGTTTAATAAAAATCGGTGTTGATGAATTTATCCTGAAATCAATCGGGCAGTTCATCGTAACCGGTATTGTTAAATCGGGAACAGTTGTAAAAAAAGGTGATGCAATTATTGATGCAAAGCTCGGTGATAAGAATTTCAGCTTCCGTTCGCCTGTTGATGGAACTGTAAATTTTGTTAATGATGATTTGATCGGCAAAGCTATTTCAGATCCATATGGCGAAGACTGGGGAGTTATGGTTTCGCCAATCAATTTTGAAAAGAATGCAGCTTCACTTAAAGCAAATGAAAAAGTTGTTGAATGGATGAAGAATGAATTCATCAGGTTGAAAAATTATTTGGTAGAGAATTCTCTTCAACCCCAGTTAGCAGGAGATACAATGCTTGATGGCGGTAAAATGATTGAAGGAGCTGTCGCTCACCTTAATAAAGAATCAATTAAAAAATTTGAAGATGAATTTTTAACGATATGAAAGTCAGAGAATATAACCAGCATTGTCATGCTGAACTTGTCCACGCCTTTGGCGGGATCCCGCTTTGGCGGTGGTTTCAGAATCTTCTTAGTAATGTGTGAGATTCCGAAACAAGTTCGGAATGA
>JAUSIA010000475.1 GCA_030648225.1 Ignavibacteria bacterium
GGGACCAAGGTCATTTTCAAAAATAGCCTCCCACGGACATTCAGGTACGCAGGCATTACAATCTATACATTCATCAGGATCAATTAACAACATATTTTTAGGAATTGTCGGATCATCACCGGAATACTCATAAATGCAATCAACCGGACAAACCTGTGTACAGGCAATATCTTTACAATCCAAACACAGTTTTGTTATTGTGTAAGCCATATTACTCCTTATGTTTTATGAATCAGGAATCTGACGAACGATTGGAATTAATATAATGTATTCTTCGGAAAAGATAAATACCGTAATTAACATTTATCTCAGTTAAATTATTTATTATTCATATTAATAATTCTTATAAGAAAATGAAAAAGAAAAAAGTATTATTTGTTTGTCTTGGAAATATCTGCCGCTCCCCTTCTGCAGAAGCTGTATTAAAAAAACTTATTAAAGACGAAGGGCTTCAAGATACAATTGAAGTGGATTCATCAGGAACTATTGATTACCATGAAGGCGAATCATCGGATCTGAGAATGCAGACACATGCTGCAAAAAGAGGATATGTATTAGATCATATTGCCAGGAAATTTAATTCTGAAAAAGATTTTATCGAATCAGATTATATCATTACAATGGACAATGCTAATTATGCTGATGTTATTTCACTTAATGCTAAAAAGGAATTCAGAAATAAAATTTTTAAGATGTCTCAATTTTCCGGGAATATAAATTTTAATGAAGTACCAGATCCTTATTACAAAGGGGCAGAAGGATTTGAAGAAGTTCTTGATATTTTAGAAGATTTCTGCAAAGTATTATTAGAAAAAATAAAAGATGACATTGAATCAGAAAATAAAAACTGAAATCGAAGAGGAAACAGGGATAAGTATAAAATCAGTTTCATCTTTATCGGGCGGCTGCATTAGCAATGCTTATAAGATAACTAATGAAGCGGATAAAAATTATTTCCTGAAATTAAATTCATCTCCCAAAGATCTTTTTATTAAAGAAGCTAATGGTCTGACTGAACTCAGAAAAGCAAATGCAATAAGAGTTCCTGAGGTTCTACTTTGTAAAGAAGATTTCTTATTAACTGAGTTTATAATACAAGGAAACCGTTCCAAAAATTTCTTTGAAGATTTTGGAAGACGTTTCGCTGAATTGCATAAATACAGAGGAGATAAATTCGGTTTCTATGAAGATAATTATATTGGTTCTAATCCTCAGATCAACATTCCTGCTTCAAATGAAGAAAATAACTGGGCGGAATTTTATTTCAATAAAAGAATACTCTACCAATATAAACTTACAGAGCAGAATAGTTATGCAACAGGTGAACTAAAGAATGGAATTTCCCGGTTAGAAAAAAATATTGAAGATATTATTGGTGATTCTGAAGAGCCTCCTTCACTTCTGCATGGGGATCTTTGGGGAGGAAATTATATTGTTGATGAAAATGGCGATGCATGCCTTATTGATCCTGCTGTTTATTACGGACACAGAGAAGCTGATCTTGCAATGACTAAATTGTTTGGCGGCTTCAGCAGCGAATTTTATCATTCCTATGATGAGGCTTTCCCACTTGCTGATGGTTATGAATACCGGGAAAATATTTATAAACTTTATCACATCTTAAACCATCTTAATCTTTTTGGAAGAGCTTATTATTCCCAGGCAATTTCATTAATTAAGTTTTACATGAAGTAGGGATGGAAGGCATAGAGTTGGTTAGCAGCTAAACAATTTAATAGTATAAACAATGCAACTTTGTACCCTTATACCTATATACCTCATTCTTTTCATATCTTTGCATTAATATAATTAAGAGGATTAACATGAAAACAATTACAAGATATTTTTTTGAAGGTCTTATTGTTATACTTCCAACTGCTGCAACAATTTATTTTGTCTATCTCATCTTCATAAAGATTGACGGCTTATTCAACTTTGAAATACCGGGTATAGGTTTCCTCATAACCCTCGGTTTAATACTTGTTGTAGGATTCATCGCATCAAATATTTTCACGAAAGGATTAACAAATCTTTTTCACAATATTTTCAGCAGACTGCCACTTGTTAAATTAATTTATAATTCTATAAAAGACCTTATTGAAGCTTTTGTAGGAGATAAAAAGAAATTCAATAAGCCTGTGTTAGTAAAAACTTCTAAGGAAAGCGATATTGAACTGCTTGGTTTTATTACAGAAGAAAATCTTGATTTGCTTGGAGAAAAAGATAAGGTTGCAGTTTACATTCCCCAGGCTTACAACTTTGCAGGAAATTTAATAGTTGTTTCCTCTTCCCATGTAAAGATTATTGATGCGGGAGCTGAGGAGATTATGACTTTTATTGTAACAGGTGGATTGAGTAAGAGCAAGTAGATGGAAGATGGAATCGTAAAACAGACTTTAGTCTGTGATTTTATTCTTGAAAACATAAAATTAAGTTGGAAGAATTAAAAGATGAAAGTTTTAAAATTCGGAGGAACATCTGTCGGCTCTGCTGAAAGAATGAAAGCAGCTGCAATTCTTATTTTAAATGATGAA
>JAUSIA010000480.1 GCA_030648225.1 Ignavibacteria bacterium
CCGTATGAAATGGAGAAAATGATGATATCTTTTGTAATTCCTAATCTTAAAGAAAAACTTGGTATTCCCGAATTAACAATTTTAAGAAAAACTATTTATACAACAGGAATCCCTGAATCATCTTTATTTGAAAAGATGGGAGACATAGAGGAACTTCTTAATGGTGCCGGACTTGCTTTTCTTCCGAGCGTTTTTGGAGTTAAGCTGAGAATAACTGTTAGAGAAAAAGATGAAGATACTGCAAAAAATAAACTGAGCGAAGTTGAACAAAAAATTATTGGAAAAGCCGGAAGATATATTTATTCCCGCGATGAAGAAGCTTTGGAAGCAGTAATAGGTAAATTACTGAAAGATAGAAATATGAAATTAGCAGTAGCAGAATCCTGCACAGGAGGGTATGTCTCAAACATACTAACTAACATTAGCGGAAGCAGTGAATATTTTGAAAGAGGAATAATCTCTTACAGCAATGCCGCAAAAGTTGAAATTCTTAGAGTTAATGAGGATACTCTTGTTGAACATGGAGCTGTTAGCCTTGAAGTTGCAAGACAAATGGCTGATGGTGTAAAGTCAATTGCCGGGGCAGATATTGGATTGGCAATTACAGGAATTATGGGACCGACGGGCGCAGCTACTGGAAAACCTGTTGGATTAGTTTATATTAGTGTCTGCGATGATAAAGTCTGCACTGCAAAAGAATTCCGCTTTGGTGAAGACAGGCTTTTGAATAAACAGAGGACTTCTCAGGCAGCACTCGAAATGCTGAGAAGACACTTACTTGGAATTCCTTTAGATGAATAGACTTTTTATTGCACTTAATATTCCAAATGATATAAAAGAAAAAATTATTTACCTGCGGAACTCTGCAGTTCAAAATCCAATGGATTATAAATGGGAAGCGGCAGAAAAACTTCATCTTACTCTAAAATTTATTGGGGAAGTTGAAGATCAGCTTGTTGAGTTAATTAGAAATAATATATCTTTTATAACTGAATATAAATACTTTAATTGCAGCTTAAATAAATTTGGTTTCTTTTATTCAGGTAAGATTCCAAAAATTCTTTGGCTGGGATTAAAGATTGATGAAGAAATTTTTGACCTTGTGGAAAAATTGAATAAAGAACTTCTTAAATTTGACGTTCTGGAAGAAAAAAGAAAATTTAAACCTCATCTTACTATTATGAGAGTAAAGAAAAAATTAAACAAAAATTTTATAAACAGTTTTGAAAATTGTAAATTACCCGAAACAGAATTTATGACAGATTCTGTTTCTCTTATAAAAAGCGAACTTCACACAGATAGTTCCAGATATACAGAAATTAAAAACTATACCTTAATGGGAGGGAAATAAATGAGCACAGATATTGAGCAAAAACTAAAAATCGTAGAAGATGCTATAAGCTCTATTGAAAAGACTTATGGCAAAGGTTCTATAATGAGGCTTGGTGATGGTGTGATTACCCAAATTGAATCAATACCGACCGGGGCTTTATCACTTGATTATGCACTTGGAATTGGCGGAATACCAAGAGGAAGAGTTACCGAAGTTTATGGTCCTGAATCCTCAGGAAAAACAACTTTATGTTTGCATGTTATTGCCGAAGCCCAAAAGATGGGCGGACTTGCAGCTTTCATTGATGCAGAACATGCACTTGATGTTAATTATGCTAAAAGGCTTGGTGTTGACACTCCAAACCTTCTTATTTCACAGCCTGATTATGGAGAGCAGGCTCTTGAAATTACTGACACTCTGGTAAGAAGCAATGCAATTGATATAATTGTAATTGATTCAGTTGCAGCTTTAGTTCCCCGTTCAGAAATTGAAGGTGAAATGGGTGATGCTACAATGGGAGTTCAGGCAAGGCTCATGTCCCAGGCATTAAGAAAACTTACCGGTGCAATCTCAAAATCAAAAACAGCAGTGGTTTTTATAAACCAGTTAAGAAGCAAGATTGGAGTAATGTTTGGAAATCCTGAAACTACAACAGGAGGAAATGCATTAAAGTTTTATGCTTCAGTAAGATTGGACATAAGAAGGATTGCTGCAATCAAAGAAGGTACTGATGTAATTGGCAACAGGACAAAAGTAAAAATTGTAAAAAGTAAAGTTGCACCTCCATTCAAAGAAGTTGAATTCGATATTCTTTACAATGAAGGAATAAGCAAGACAGGAGACCTCATTGATCTTGCTTCAAATTTTGGAATATTGAAGAAGAGTGGTTCCTGGTTTACTTATAATGAAGATCGTTTCCAGGGAAGAGAACAGCTTAAACAGAAATTAATGGAAAGCCCTGAGCTATATAAGATCCTTGAGAAGGATGTTAAAACAAAACTTGGTATAATTCCTAAAGAACAGGAAAAGGAAGAAGAAAAACTAGTAGGTAAAAAAGCGGGCAAGTAAAAAGAATTTCTTTGTGCATCTTAGTGACTTGGAGTCTTAGTGGCAAATTTTTTTCCGCCACAAAGTCACAAAGACTCAAAGAATCACAAAGCTTGTATTAAGAAGAAATGAAAATTGAAAGGATTACAAAGAAAGATAGAAGAAACGTTATAATTAATTTTGATGATGATAATGATCTTATAATCAATTACGAAGTATTGTTAAAAAACGGTCTGAGAAAAGGTATGGAAGTTTCTTCAGACCGTTTTTCTTTTTTAGTTGAAGAGAATGAAAAACATAAGATAAAAACAGAAGCAATAAATTATCTTGCAAAAAGAATCCATTCTGAAAAAGAATTAAGAACTAAACTCTTGCAAAAAAAGCACAAACCTGAAATGTTAAACGAAATAATTGATGAACTGAAAGAGAAAGAACTGATTGATGATTATAAATATTCACTCATCTTTACTGAAGAGAAAACAAGAACAAAATTATGGGGAGAGAGAAAAATAAAATCCGAGCTGATGAAAAAAGGGATTAGCAATGAAATAATATCCCAGGCAATATCAGAAAAATTTCCGGAAGAGAATAAGCTTGAAAATGCTGTTGAACTTGCTTCAAAAAAAATTAAATCACTTTCTTATAAGAATCTTGAAAAAAGAAAACTTGCTGAAAAAGTTTATTCATTCCTTGCATCAAGAGGTTATGATTATCAAACAAGCAGGGAGGCTTTAGAGAGAATTTTGAATGAAAATTTTATTGAGTAGCTTTAATTATTATTAGTCCCATTTTACGCTAAAGGTAGCTATTTTCTTACCTTTTCATTCAAGGAAAGAATCATTCCTGAAACTTCAGGTATACTAATATTATCGGCTGCATCTTTAACAGAAAACCATTTTCTTTTTCTGAGTTCTTTATCCGGATAATCATCCAGCACCTCTATTACTTCCATTGAATAAACTTTAATATCACAAACACCAATTGAACGTTTGATTCTGAAAGAACCAACCTCTACTGTTTCATTTGCACCAATAACTCCGGCTTCTTCATAAGCCTCCTTCTTTGCGGATTCAAAAGGTGAAAGATTAAATTCAATATAACCTTTAGGAAGTATCCACTTTTTTCTTTTCATTGATGTGATAAGAAGGACTTGTAATTCTCCATTTTTTCTACGGTAAGGTATTACTCCCGACTGATGAAAGTTAAATTCTAATTTCAATATCTGAACATCTCAGAAAAATTAATTCTGGTTTCAAAAATAAAAAAATAATTTGTCCTCACCTAAATCCTTCCCCATTTAGAGAGATTTTTAAAAAAATCCCTCTTTAGCAAAGAGGGACAAATTTTAGCGAAGCTAAAATCAGGGAGATTAGTTTTGGTTGTTTTGCAGAATGCTAAGTTTGTGTGAACAGTGCAGTGCAAGGAATCCCTCTGTTCCGATTCCAATCGGAACTGTCTCCCTTTGCTAAAGGGAAACTATTTTTAATTCTCCCTAAACTTTAACTCTATCAATAACTGGAGTTAAGGTTTATTAATTAACAGCGCCGTTGTTTCATTTAAGATTTTTTGAACTTCCTTTGCATTGTTCCCTTCAGCATAAAGTTTTAGCAAAGGGTAATGATCGGACTTGCGGATAACGACCCATCTTCTCTCTCCATCAAAACTGAATTTAAGACTGTTCAATTCATCATTCGACTCTTTGAAAGAATGAAAACTTTTTATACTGAAATTACCAATCTTATCGGGAGGATTTTCACATAAGTAACTTAATTTATCATGCTTATCAGATTTGATGATAAGTTCAGCGGAATATATATCACTTAATAATTCTTTTTTTGTACTTAGATAATCACTTAATTTTTTGTAACCCGACTTAGCAATCATTTCTGCAAAAACTAAAGCTGTTATAATTCCATCTCTGTATGGAGTTCCTTTGCCCCAGATAAAGCTTCCGCTTCCTTCAAATCCGACCAGGAAATTTTCATTTAATATATGATTAGAAAAGAACCGTAATCCAACCGGGACTTCTGTTATTTTATTTTTATTCACAAGATTATCAAGTTTTTCAGTATGAATAAAAGACTTAATTATTTCTCCATTTTCATTCAGGGGTTTCAATATATAATCGGTTAAGAGCAAAGCAGACTGGTTATCATCAAGTATCTCGCCTTTATCGGTAATTATAACTGTCCTGTCGGCGTCACCATCGGTTGCCATTGCAAATGAAAAATCTTCAGACTTTTTTAATTCATCAATAACCGGTTGTAAATTTTCTTTAACAGGGTTTGGAATTCTTCCGGAGAAATCACACTCAGAAAATTTAAAAATAGTTTTGCTTCTGATATCATTTATAATTAAAAGATTCTCCAGTATCTGCTGACCTGCACCGCCCATTGAATCAATCAGAAAATTAATTCCGCTTTCTCTAATAGAATTAAAGTCAACTAAACTCTCAAGCTGTTCATAATATTTACTTCTGATGTCAGTCTGGTAGATTTTGTCTTCATCAACCTGAACAAGATCCTTATCAATAAAATCTTCAATTTCGTTCAGCTGCTCTTTAGATAAAATGCTTCCATAAGAAGAGATGAATTTTATCCCATTATATTCTGATGGAAATCTTCCTCCTGTAATAATTATTCCGGCACTAAGATTATTTTCTTTTACAAAACAGGTTAATATTGGTGTCGCAGTAATTTTATCAGCAAGAAACACAATAATATTATTCCCTGAAAGTATTCTTGAGAAAAGAAGAGCAAAATCTTTTGATTTATTTCTTCCGTCATATCCAACCCCTACTTTTAATATATCTTTCTCGCGGCTGTGTACGATCAGGAAATCAGCAAAAGCCTGTGCTACTTTAGCAATCCTTTTCAAATTAATTTCTGAATCTGAAAGACCGTACCAGCCTTCAAAACCAAAATGGATTTTATTGTTTTTCATTTATGATTTATAAAAATCTGAAGCAATAATAAGTTGAATTAAGAGCAAGAGCAAGAGCAAGTTCAAGAGCAAGTTCAAGTTCAAGAGCAAGTTCAATAGAGAAAAGAAGTGTATGAGTAATGATAAAGATTCCGACTAAGAATATAAAATTATAATAAGCTCAAATGATTTTTCATCAATTACACTTGAACCCCGATTGTCATCGGGGCAGGCTTTGCTCTTACACTTAAACTTATTTATCCTTATTTTTCCACCGATTATTTATGGAATCAATGAACATAAGTAAAAACATTTCACTCAAACCCTATAATACATTTGGTATAGATGTAAAAGCAAAATTCTTTTCTGAAATAAGGAGTGAACTACAATTAAAGAAAATTTTATCTTCTCACGAATTCAACTCGATACCTAAACTAATTATTGGGGGAGGAAGCAACATTCTTCTTACCAAAGATTTTGAAGGCTTAGTATTAAAAATTTCCATACCTGATATTGAAATTATTAGTGAAGATGAAGAAACGGTTGAAGTAAAAGCCGGAGCCGGGGTTATTTGGCATGATCTTGTCCTGTATTTTATTGAAAGAAATTTTGGAGGAGTAGAAAATCTCTCTTTAATTCCCGGAACTGCTGGTGCAGCACCAATTCAGAATATTGGAGCTTACGGACAGGAACTTAAAAATGTGTTTGAAAATCTCGTGGGAATTTTTTTAAGCGATTCTAAGCCAGCTAAATTCACAAAGGAAGAATGCAGGTTTGGCTACAGAGATAGCATTTTCAAAAATGAATTGAAAGATAAATTCATAGTTACTTATGTTACAATTCGTTTACACAAAAATCCTTTAATTAACATAAAGTATGGAAACGTGAGAAGTGAAATTGATAGAATGGGATATAATAATATCGGTATTAAAGAAGTCAGCGATGTAATTTGCAGAATAAGACTTAGTAAGCTTCCCGATCCTTCAAAGATTGGAAATGCAGGCAGCTTTTTTAAGAATCCTGAAATCTCTGAAGAAAAATTTGCCAGTCTTAAAGAAAAATTCAATGATATTATTAGCTTTAACTTGGGAAGCGGAAAAGTAAAAATCCCTGCCGGCTGGCTTATTGAAAGCTGCGGTTGGAAAGGGAAAATGGTTGGAAATACAGGCGCACATGCAAAACAAGCTCTTGTATTAGTAAATTATG
>JAUSIA010000485.1 GCA_030648225.1 Ignavibacteria bacterium
TATATAGGATGAATAACCGGTTTTATTTATTTCTCTAATTACTTCTTCACGTGTTTCATTAACAGAAAAAAAAATCTCTGCTGCTTCTATTTTATCTACATTCCCTTCTCTTACAGCTATACTGTCTTTTTCAGGAGCTTCACTTAAAATACCTTTATCAGCAGCTTTGCTTAAAATCTCCTGAACCCTGCTAAATAAAGTTTTAAGATTGAACTCCCTTCCCTGTAAAAGATTAACCTCACGTCTTCTCAATCCTAAAAACTCATTAAAAGATTCTGTGCTTAAGAAGGTAGGATTAATTACTGCTGAAGTATCAGAATTAATTGTCTCATCAATTATCCTGATAAGAAATACATTATATGAATTCAGTGAGTCAGTAATTAAACCTGAGTTTCGTCTATCGTTTAGATAAACAGGATAAATACTCTGTTCAGCTGCACGCAATTGTTCCTGGTAAATAACCTCATCTTTTATTACCGGGAAACTAAATGGCGCAATAATATCATCGTGAATCCAGATTGAACCTACTGCAACTTCAGATTCAATTGATTCCCCTTTGGGGAACATAAATATAATTGCGAGGACTGTCAGGAACCCAAGCAGGATTTTTATTCTGAAACTTTTTCTGAAGTTGAATTTTTCCGTCAAAATTATTTCAAATTTTATTATTGAATTATCAGTATGTCTTAAACATTATAATTACTCTTAACATAACTTTCTTTACAGAAAGTTTCAATTAGTGAAGGTGGGTATATGTATAGGGTAACCGCGAAAATAAAATTCCACTCAGACTATTAAATGAGGGAATCTTTGAAGATAAAATCTTGCTGTTTTAATTCCTTCATGATACTTTTTCAATAGAAAACTTTTCATCTCAGTTTCATTTTTAAAATAAAAATAGGTAGCGGGTGTAAAATATTTTGTCAAGATTAGATCATGATCATCCCAAATTAGAAAAACCCGAGTCGAATATTCATAATCTGCATCAACTACCGTCCAAATTATAGGTTTTGTTGATAAACCGTTTTCTTCTTGAATTTCTTTTGCTATAATTTCTGCTAATGAGTTAAAAACAAAAAAGTACTTTCTTCTTATTTGCTCAATAATATTTTCTCCATTAAGAAGCAATTCGAATGGAATGGCATCAATTGAAGGGTTAAAGTATACATCATGAAAGCTAACATTTGTATCCATAAACCAATTATCCTCATGTATGGATTCCTTAACGTGTTTTAGAATTTCATTTGAATGCATATTAATCTCCTAAGCAAAAACTTTTTGAGTAAAAGATCCTAAAACTGTAGCAGCTTCAACAAGCTTATCTACATCTTCCAAGTCTATAAATATTAATTTATCTAATAAAGCTGAGCGCTTTGCTTTAAGTCTCTCAAGAATTTTTTCCTGTTGTTCTTGATCAGTTACAATAATTGATTTCTGTGAGTACTGACTTACGGTTTCAAGCCTGTCAATTGCATCAGCAACACTACCGCTAATCTGAATCTCAATAGGGAAATGAACTTTACCACTGAAATGAATATGTCGGGACCATAGTCCATCTAGCTGTCTATCTTCCTTGTTAAGCTTATCTGCTGTAGAAGGGAGAACAACATTAACACTTGGTCGATTAAAAGTATGAAATTCGAAAAACTCCCCAACTCTCTTCATTTTAAATTCAATGTCTTTATGGGAAATACGTAAGCGTTGTATGGAAGATTTTATTTTTTTCTCAACAAGGAATTTTAAAAATCTCAGCCCCTTATCAGAAAGGGATACTTCACCTGTTATAATGTTAAGCATGTTTAATCCCCTTAACCAATCCAATCTATGACGGAATTGATTATCTCTGGTTTTCTTACTCCAAGAAGTTATTTCGGAATCACTTAAAATCATATTTTGATACCACAGTTCTCTAAGAGAATCAATTTTTATTGAAGCTTCCTTATTTACTATTTCAATAATTTCTTTTATACCAGCGAACCTTGATATAAAAACTTCAAGTAATAAATCCGGACTTACTGTTTCTAGAATTTCTTTCCCTTTTGGGGTGAGTTCATAAATTCCGTTTCTAAAAGAAACTAAACCCCCACTTGAAAATAAAACTGAAAAAATATTTCTAGCAAAGTAATCACTAAGATTAAATTGCTTGATTAACCAGTTTCTAATATCATCAGCCTTAGATTTTTGATTATTAACAAACGACAATACTCTTATAACATTTGGTAGAAACTCATTAGGATTGCCAAACATAGGATAGAATGTAAGACGGGATTGTTTTCCTGGAGACTTTGCCATAAAAATTCCCTAAGATTTTTAAAAGGATGAATTCAAATTTTCGTGGTCAGATTGAGAATATATAGAATATATGTTCTTCAAATTATACTTATAAAAAAGGACTAGTTTTTTTCATTTTTTAGTTCTTCAAAAGCTTCATCAACTGTATTGCATACAGTAAGTACACGGTCAAGTTGTGTAATTCTTATAAGTGAGGAAACTTTTTCACTCGGTGCAGCAATTCTCATGCTTCCACCCGTCGAGTTCAAAATCCTGTTTGCAACAAGAATAGCGCTCAAACCTGATGAATCGCATGATTCAACATCGCTTAAATCAATAATAAGCTTACTCGCTCCTTCAACTTTTAGAAGCAGAGTAAATTCACCTTTAACCAACCCTGATATATTCGTATCAAGTCTTTTTTCATTCAGTTTGAAAACTGTTATATCATCTACTTTTTTGATTTCATAATTCATTGGGTTAGTCCTGCAAACATTTTAAGGCAATTTAAGAAATTTTCATAAGAAATCTCAGGGTTATCTTCCTCATTTATTATCTGGAGGTTATAAAATTTATCCGCATCCGGCTTAGCAAACCCTATTTTTAACGGAGCCTGCACCAGGTTTGAAGAGTAGCTGTAGAAAAGATTTTCTTCCCTGTTTAAATCAATAGAAACATTAAACTGCATTTCGCTGAGTTTATCAGCAAGCTTTTTAGATGGGAGCTTCCATTTACTGATATCTTTATCTGAATACTCAACAGCACGTCCCCTGTATTTCTGCGGAAGCAAACTTACTTTAAAATCTTTTGTCATAACCATTGTACTTTTTTTATATTCTGCAAGAAAGTTCAAAACAGTAAGTGAATAAGTAAAATCCCTGTCATCTTCCGGCATTGCAATAAAAAAAGTAAAAGCTTTGCTGAAGAAATCAGTAAAGGAATGCGGCTCAAAGTGCTGCTCTTTTAGCTGTTTGTCAACAACTATTTCAGCAATCTTATGTTTAAGAAAATCGAGCATCCTTTTTTTATTTTAATTTATCCAACTCTTTAATAAAATCTTTCTCAGAAAGAATTTTAACTCCAAGATTTTTTGCTTTATTTAGTTTTGAACCTGCATTTTCACCAACAAGCAGAAAATCTGTTTTGCTGCTTACACTTGAAGTTACTTTACCGCCGTAGGCAACTATATTATCACCAGTTTCTTCCCTCGAAAAATTTTCTAATGTGCCTGTAATTACAAAAGTTTTATCAGTAAAGAAATTCTCTTTTACTACTTTTCTTTCCGATTCAAATACAAGTCTTTGTTTTTTCAGCCTGTTAATTATATCAATATTATGCTTATCAGAAAAGGACTTCTTTACACTCCTGCTTATGCTCGGACCAATTTCATGCACGGCAGTTATATCTTCTTCTGAAGCCTCAATAAGCTTATCAATTGAAAGAAAATGATCTGCAAGTTTTTTTGCTGCCCCGGCACCAACATATCTTATTCCCAAAGCAAAAAGAACTTTTGCAAAGGGCTGTTTCTTGCTTGCTTCAATTGCAGACAAAAGATTATCAATACTCTTTTCACCCAGTCTTTCAATATTAATTAATTCTTCACGATGATTTTTTAAATCATAAATATCTGCACAAGTATTAAGAAAGCCCATGTTAACAAAAAGGTTTATCAAAGCTTCTCCCAAACCTTCAATATCCATAGCACCGCGTGCTGCAAAATGTTCAAGCCTTCCTCTTATCTGAGCAGGACATTCGGTATTCTCACAGTAATAAGCAACTTCATTTTCTGGCTTAAAAATAATTGAACCGCAGACTGGACATTTATCGGGCAGCTTTGGAGGTTTACTGTTTTTATGTCTTTCACTTAATACAACCGAAACTACTTTTGGAATTACATCCCCACCTTTTTCAATTACAACTTTATCGCCTTCCCTTATATCTTTTCTTCTTATTTCATCTATGTTATGAAGAGTTGCTCTGCTAATTGTTGATCCTGCGAGAAAAACAGGTTCAAGTTCGGCTACAGGGGTAATTGTCCCGATCCTTCCAACCTGCCATTTAATTTTATTTAATTTTGTTACTGCCTGCTTGGCTTTGAATTTAAAAGAAACTGCCCATCTCGGAGATTTTGCAATACTGCCAAGAATTTTCTGCTGTCTTAATGAATTAACCTTTACAACAGCACCATCAACTTCATATTCAAGAGTGCTTCTGTTTTCTTCAAGATCTTTGCAGTATTTAAGCACTTCATCAATATTTTTGCAAAGCTTGTACTCTTTATTAACATTAAAGCCAAGCTTCTGAAGTATCTTAAGATTTTCAAAGTGGGAAGCAAAATTTTCATCAAGGCTTATAATGTTATAAACAAATATGTTTAATTTTCTTGAAGCAACAATCTGCGGGTCCTGCATCTTTAAGCTACCGGCTGCAAAATTTCTTGGGTTAGCAAAAAGCTTTTCTCCTCTTTCCTCTCTCTCATTATTTAGTTTGAGGAATTCATTAATCTTCATGAAAATTTCACCGCGTACTTCAAAATCACTTAATGAATATGTAATGGAAGAATGTTTCTTTAACTTAAGAGGAATTGACCTGATCGTTTTAACATTATTTGTTATTTCTTCTCCAGCAATACTATCTCCTCTTGTTGCTCCTGTTTTTAAATAACCATCAACATATCTAAGACTGACTGAAGCTCCATCAATTTTAAATTCAACAACATATTCAACTTTTTCTCCTTTAGGTAATCCATCTTTTACACGCCTGTCAAAGTCATAAAGCTCATCTGCGTTGTAAGTATTTGCAAGGCTGAGCATTGGAACAATATGCTGCACAGGTTTAAAATGTTTTGTAAGATCTTTCCCTACCCTTTGTGTGGGAGAATCGGGGGTTACCAGATCAGGGTTTTCATCTTCAAGCTTTTCAAGTTCCTTTACTAACTTATCATATTCCTGGTCGCTGATTGTCGGTTCAAACAATACATAATATTTGTAATCATGTTCCCTGATCTTATCTCTTAAATCTTCAATTCTTTTTTCAACCTGCTTACTCATTTTTCTCTAAAGCCGGAGGGTTTTTCAAATTGGTTAAACCTTCCCTGTTAATTTGAATATATGCTATAGAGCCTTCTTGTCCAGTGTATTTAAGAGGCTGGTTGTTCATCTGGAATTTAATAACCCCTGAATTGCCTAAGGTAATTTTAAAATTATTTTCTGCTTTAATTGTCTTTTGTGAGTTAGGAAAGAGAGTAAATTCTTCCTGATTTTTACCATCAAAAATAATCTGGACCCAGGAAGTATCACTCGATAAAACAGTAAGAGTCATACTATCGGACGATTGAGAGTTATCAACTATATTTTGAGCTGGTTCCTCTTCAAACCGCTGGTTATCTTCGATGATTTCTTCAATAGGTTTCTCTGCAATTACAATTTCATCAGAATCTTTAATAAAAATCAGGTATATAATAAAAACAAATAAAATTCCACCGCCAACAATCAATCCATTCTGAAAGATTTTTTTCTTAAGATTTGAAACTAATTCAGCAGAGGGTGCGGATGGAGTTGCATCATATGTCTGAACCTTTTTACGAGGTTTAATCTTCTTCTCAATAACTTCCTGTTCATTTATGGTTTTTTCTTCAATCTGCTTTCCTTTTTTTGCAGCCTCATATTTCTGAATTGTTTTAATCTCATCCAATCCAACTATTTTAGCATAATCTTTTAAGAAAGCTTTAACATAAGGCTCAGGCAGGAATACAAAATCGCCCTTATCAATTGCTTCAAGAAATTTAATATCAATTCTTGTCTTCATTGCCATCTGCTGAAGGCTTATACCACTCTTTTCTCTGGCTTCGTGTAATTCTTCTGCAAATTTATCTAACATATTTTCCCATTATATTTTTGTAACACAGATTAGTAATCTGTGTTATGATTTTATTTACTTTTGGTTACACTCATGTGGATGAGGTTCAATGTTTAATCCAGGTTATTTGGAAAACTTTCTATCCAACTCTCCAGAGTTTTGCTGCAAATGCTCCATCCATCTGATGAACATGGGGTAAAGTTTGAATGCAGCCATGCTCGTCAATCAAATCATCAGGAAAAATTCCTCTTGCACTGATAAGCTGAAAGTTTGAATTATTATTCAGAAATTTTTCAATAATAACGAAATTCTCTTCAGGTTCAATAGAACAAGTGCTGTAAACAATATAACCATCCGGCTTAACAAGTGAAGCAGCTTTTGTAATATACTTTAGCTGGAATTCATTCATCCTTCTTATATCCAGCAAATCTCTCTTCCATTTAATATCTGGTTTTTTAGAAAGAGTTCCTGTACCTGAACAGGGAACATCTGCAAGAACCCTGTCAAACAGCCCATCATTAAATTCCATTGCATCGGCGGCAAATATTTTTATTGACTTAAATCCTAATCTTTCCATATTCTTCTCAAGTAAATTAAGCCTTCCTTCAAACCTGTCTATGGCAGTAATTTCTCCTTCATCATTCATAAGGCTGGCAATGTAAGCTGTTTTACCTCCGGGTGCTGCAAACATATCAAGCACTCTCATTCCCTGCCTTACATCAAGCAATCTGCAGGCAAGTCCTGCACTTTCATCCTGAATATTAAAATATCCTTTTCCATAATATTCCCATGCAGTAATGTTGGTAAGATTCTGAAGCTTAAAGAATTCAGGCAAATACCTGCCGGAAAGAAAATGGAGATTAACAGAATCCAGCAGAGATTTAAATTCAGCAGGATTTGTTTTTACAGAATTAATTTTAAGAGTAAGAAAAGGTTTTTCGTTATTTGCAGTGAGGAGCTTTTCTGTCTCTTCTTTTCCAAATCTTGTCAGGTATCTTTTAACCATCCATGATGGATGAGAATAATAAGCACTGAGATAACCAACCAGGTCCTCATTTGGATCGGGATAGCGGATTCCGTTTTTGCTTCTTACAATATTTCTTAAAATGGCATTTGTAAGATCGGCAGGTTTCTGCCCCTGAAGCTTTTTTACAAACTCAACAGCTTCATTAACAGCAGCATAATCAGGAACTCTGTCTAAAAATAAAATCTGGTAAAGGGCAACACGAAGTCCGTTTTTAAGATTTGGAATTGCTTTAGAAAACTGCCCTTTATAAAACCCATTCAGTACCCAATCCAATCTTCCCATCCACCTTATTACACCATGCACAATTTCATATAGTAATGCTTTATCAGGACCACTAAGTTCTGAATTCTTCATTTCATGGTCGAGAAGCTTATCAAGATAGCTGTCTGTTCTTTCTACCCTGTTTAAAATCTTTACTGCTAACCCTCTTACACCCTCGTATAAGTTTTTTATTGTATGTTCTTCAAGCTGAGTCATATAATCAAATTGTTATTACACTATTTCGTTCTTTCTCCGTTAGTTCAAATATTTTCCTGAAAAGATTTTCTTCATCCTCACTCATTATTTTATTTCTTCTTTGTATAACTATTTTTGCTGTTCCTATACATTTTTCAACATCATAAACTTTTGAATTCTCAGCACCGCCCCATGTATATGAAGGTACAAATTTGTTTGTAAAACCGGAGCCAAATATATTACAGGAAAAACCCACGACAGTTCCGGAATTAAACATAGTATTTATTGCAGACTTAGAATGGTCTCCCATAGTCAGCCCTAAAAACTGAGACCCGCTGTCAATCATTTCACCATTTACATAAGTCTTTACAGTGCTGTAGTTATTTTTGAGATCACTGTTGTTTGTGTCAGCACCAAGGTTTACCCAGCTTCCCAGGTATGAATGTCCTATAAATCCGGCATGCTGTTTATTACTGTAAGGCATTATTACAGTACCTTCAACTTCTCCGCCTACTTTGCAAACTCTGCCGATACTTACATTCTCATATATGGTTGCTGCACTTTTAATTTTTGATGATTCTCCGATATAGGCTGGTCCCTCAATTACAGCATTGGGAAATATTTCTACATTCTTATCAATAAAAACAGAACCATTGGAAGCATCAATTACAACTCCCGGTTTAACAGCAGCACCTTTCTCAATTATAATTTCTTTTTTATTTATTAAATGAACTCCATCAAAAACTTCACCGGATATTCTCTTCTGAT
>JAUSIA010000489.1 GCA_030648225.1 Ignavibacteria bacterium
CAAGAATTATTTATTTCTAATCTTGGGGCTTCTATATTTACTCCAGCTACAGTAAACTTTGAATTAAATACACTTCAAGAAGGATCTTATTTTTTAGATATTACTATAAATAGTAAAAATGTAATGGGGTTGATTACGGTAACGAATGAATCCTTCGAATTAAAAATTCAACCAAACAATATTATTTATTTTTACAAAGAAGAATTATTTCGTATCCCTAAAACAATTATTTGGGGACAAGCAGAATCAATTGAACAAGCTCCATATCAGTTGTTTTTAGATTCACTTGTTATTTTAGGCGCTCAAAATCATAATTTACAACCTGGCGATTATTACTACTTTGAAGTTAACTCTCAAGGTGGTTTTAATACACATTCAGCGCTTGGTATGGCACACGGAGAATATTTTCTATACAATTTTGAAGGCGATACACTAACAACTCGAAATTTGGTTAAAAGATTTGCAAAGAGATATTTGGACTCTATCTACATTCAATTTTTCGGTGGAAGAGGCGAAATGTATTACAGCACAGTTTTAAAAAATGAGCCTTGGTAATAAAACGCTTTATAACCCGCAACTCAACCTGACCGCTTCTTTTCTCGTGGCATTTTCAGTTTCTTGGGTTGATTGCAATCCGAAAGGTTGTTGTTCAAAGTTATACTATTATGAAAGTTTTTTATAAATCATTGGCTTTGTAGTTTTATTCGGCAGTCTTGTTATGGGCTGCTGGTATTGGTCGGTAGAGACGCTTAACTCCATTAGGAGTTATATGTTGTAGACAAATGCAAAAAACACAAACCTGAACTCCAGAGGAGTTCAATGTTATTAACAATCTATTTCTTTATTTCTTTTCTATTTTTACAAAAGTTTTCTAAACGACGAGACTATACCATATACCTCTATACCCTTTATTTATTCCATTGTTCCAAAATATTTTGCCTGATGTGAGTTAATTATTTATCTTCCGCAAGTTTTAAAAAATCAATTATGCTTTTTCAAATAAATCCAACCAAAAAAATCCAAGGGTATTATATGAAATCCAGATTTATTCTGATTACTCTTTTATTTTTTTCTTTTTTCACTTTTGCACAGGAAGCCCGTCTTTTAAGGTTTCCAACTATTCATAGCAATCAAATAGTTTTTTCTTATGCAGGTGATCTTTACACTGTATCTTCTTCAGGAGGTACTGCAAGAAAATTAACCAACGATGAGGGTTATGAAATGTTTGCCCGCTTTTCCCCCGATGGGAAATGGATTGCATTTACAGGACAATATGATGGTAATACAGAAGTTTATGTAATACCTTCTGAAGGAGGAATTCCAAAAAGATTAAGCTATACTGCTACATTAGACCGTGATGATGTTTCAGACAGAATGGGTCCGAATAATATTGTTATAGGCTGGAGAGATAATGAGAATATTCTTCTTCGTTCAAGATGGAGAGATTTCAACTCATTCATTGGGCAGCTTTACCTGCAGCCATTAAATGGCGGAATGCTTGAACAGCTTCCTCTTCCACGCGGTGGTTTCTCTTCTTATTCACCTGATAAAAAGAAGCTTGCTTACAACAGAGTTTTCAGAGAATTCAGAACATGGAAAAGATATAGAGGCGGACAGGCAGATGATGTTTGGATTTATGATTTTGAAACTAAGAAGATTGAGGATGTAACTAATAATCCGGCACAGGATATTATACCGATGTGGTCTGGCAATAAGATTTATTTTATTTCGGATCGTGATTCGAGAATGAATCTTTTTGTTTATAATCTTGATACAAAAGAAACTACAAAACTAACAGACTTCACAGATTTCGATATAAAGTTTCCTTCTTTGGGAGATAATGCAATTGTATTTGAGATTGGCGGATACATTTACAAAATGGATCTCGCAACAGAAAAAGCTGAGAAAGTTACGATCAATATAAATGAAGACTTTGTTTCAGGAAGAGGCGGATTGAGAGACGTTAGTAAAGACGTATCGAATTATGAAATCTCTCCTGATGGAAACAGAGCTTTATTTGGTGCACGCGGAGAAGTTTTTACTGTTCCTTTAAAAAATGGTAATACCAGGAATCTTACAAATACAAGCGGAGTACATGAAAGAAATTCAAAATGGTCTCCCGATGGAAAATGGATTGCGTATATTTCTGATGCAACCGGTGAAGATGAAATTTATATTGTCGCACAGGATGGAAAACCTGCCTCGCCGTCAGGCAGGTCCGAACCGATACAAATAACAAAAAACGGTGATAATTACAAATACCAAATCTTCTGGTCTCCCGATAGTAAAAAATTATTATGGGGAGATAAGATGCAGCGATTGCAATATGTAGATATTGATTCTAAAGATATAACTCTTGTGGATCACGCAACAGCATGGGAAATACGAATCTACTGTTGGTCGCCAGACAGCAAATGGATTGCTTATTCGAGACCAGAGGAAGATGTAATGACAAAAATTTATATCTACTCACTTGATAAAAAAGAAAAATACGAAGTAACCGATGGCTGGTATTCTTCATCTGCACCGGAATTCAGTGATGATGGTAAATACCTTTTCTTTGAGTCGAACAGAAGCTTCTCACCGAAATACGGCTGGACCGAATGGAATCATATTTATACTGATATGTCTAAAATCTATCTTGTTACTCTTTCAATGGAAACAAAATCCCCTTTCGAACCAAAGAGCGATGAAGTTAAAATTAATGGTGAGGATAAAGATAAAGAAGATAAAAAGGAAGATGATAAGAAAGATTCCAAAGAAGTTATTGTAAAAGTTGATACAGATGGTTTAGTAAACAGGATACTTGAACTTCCTGTAAGCTCATCCAATTATTCTTCTATTACATCTGCAGGAGATAAAATTTATTATATGAGAAGCGGTTCAGCGGATGAAAACGCAAAACTTTTTCTGTTCGAGCTTGACAAGCAGAAAGAAACTGAGCTTGGAGAGATTGATGGTTATGAAATTTCTTATGATAATAAGAAAATGCTTGTTGGTCATAAAGGTTCTTATGCAATAATTGATCTGCCATTAAACAAAGTTGAGCTGAAAGAAAAACTTGACCTTAAGGGTATGAAGGTTAATCTTGACCGCTACACAGAGTGGGAACAAATCTTTAATGAGAGCTGGAGACAGATGAGGGATTTCTTTTACGCACCGAATATGCATGGCGTTGACTGGGCAAAAATAAAAGCAACCTATCAGCCATTATTAAAATATGTTAACCACAGGGCTGATCTTACTTACATAATAGGAGAAATGATTGGTGAGCTTAATGCCGGTCATTCTTATGTCGGTGGAGGTGATTATCCGAAAGCTGAGAAAATAAAATTAGGTCTACTCGGAGCTGAACTTGTTAAGGATGAATCAGGCTATTTTAAAATTATAAAAATATTAAAGAGTCAGAACTGGGATAAGAATGTCCGTAATCCTTTAACTGATATTGGTGTTAATGTTAAAGAGGGAGATTATATAATTGCTGTTGACCGCATTTCAACAATAGAGATGGAAAATATTTATTCCTCACTTGTTGATAAAGCAGATAAGCAGGTAACTCTACTTATAAATTCGTCACCGGATGAGAGTGGTGCAAAAGAAAATGTTGTTATTCCTATTGATGATGAACAGCCGCTCTATTATTACACATGGGTTCAGAATAATATTGATAAAGTTAACAAAGCAACTGATGGGAAAGTCGGTTATCTTCATATTCCTGATATGGGACCGGGCGGACTTAATGAGTTTGTAAAATATTATTATCCACAGCTTAAAAAAGAAGCCCTGATTATTGATGTTAGAGGAAACGGTGGCGGCAATGTTTCCCCACAGATTATTGAAAGACTGAGACGCGAAATCGTTCTTATTGATGTAGCAAGAAACTCCGCCACAAATTATAATCCTGGTGGAATGCATGTTGGCCCGAAAGTCTGCCTGCTGAATGAATTCTCCGCTTCCGATGGAGATATCTTTCCTTATAGGTTTAAGCATTACAAACTCGGCAAGCTTATAGGAAAAAGATCATGGGGAGGGGTTGTTGGAATAAGAGGGACTAATCCATTTGTTGATGGAGGTTTTCTGAACAGACCTGAATTTTCCCGTTATGATGTTGAAGGAAAAGAATGGGTTATGGAAGGTCATGGAGTTGAACCTGATATTTATGTTGATAATGATCCATCAATGGAATTTGAAGGAATTGATCAGCAGCTTAACAAAGCAATTGAAGTTGCATTAGAAGAGCTAGAAAAGAATCCGGTGAAACATCCTGTTGCGCCGCCATACCCGATTAAGAATAAATAAAATGGTATTAAGTAAAATTTCTTGAACTTGCACTTGAACTTGAACTGTCACTCTGTTCAGGTTCAAGATTAAGTTCTGAATACTACGGCATATCATTTCTTTCAACCCTTTCGTAAACTTTATTTGTCCTTTATTCCCCTTATCTCTAATTTTGAATAAAATAATTTTAATTATTCTTTTTAAATGAAATTACACTTAAAGCTTTCCTCAAAGGGATTCTAATATGAAAAAAATGAAAGCTCTTGTTAAAAAATATGATAAACCGGGTATCTGGATGGATGAAGTTCCTGTTCCTGAAATTGACATTAACGATGTCCTGATTAAAATTAAAAAAACTTCTATCTGCGGAACAGATATTCACATTTACAACTGGGATGAGTGGGCAAAAAAAACAATCCCTGTTCCTATGGTTGTTGGTCATGAATATGTCGGTACGGTTGAAGCATTTGGCAGCAACGTACAGGATGTAAAGATTGGAGAGCTTGTAAGCGGCGAAGGGCATATAGTCTGCGGGCATTGCAGAAACTGCCGTGCAGGAAGAAGACATCTCTGCCCGAATACAAAAGGTGTTGGTGTAAACAGACCCGGTTGTTTTGCAGAATATCTTTCAATACCTGTTTCAAATGTATGGCATTGCGATCCGAATATCCCAACAGATGTTTTATCAGTATTTGATCCTTTCGGTAATGCAGTTCATACAACATTGAGCTTCGATGTTCTGGGTGAAGATGTTCTTGTTACAGGTGCAGGTCCAATCGGAATTATGGCGGCAGCAATTGCTTTACATGCGGGTGCAAGGTTTGTTGTTATTACTGATATGAACCCCTATAGGCTTGAGCTTGCAAAAAAAATCGGCGTTACCCGCGCTGTTGATGTAAGTAAAGAAAAACTTCCTGATGTTGTTAAAGAACTTGGAATGAAGGAAGGTTTTGATGTGGGATTGGAAATGTCCGGCAGCCCAAAAGCTTTAAATGATATGATAGATGTTATGTTCCATGGAGGTAAGATTGCGCTGCTTGGTATTCTTCCATCAAGTGCCTCAGTAGATTGGGTGAAAGTTGTTTTTAACGGACTTACTCTTAAAGGAATCTATGGCAGAGAAATGTTTGAAACCTGGTATAAGATGACAGCAATGGTACAAAGCGGGTTAGACATAACTCCCATAATAACTCACCGCTTTCCGATTGATCAGTACCAGGAAGCTTTTGAGTTGATGAAGTCAGGAAATTCTGGAAAAGTAATTCTTAATTGGGAATAATTTCTTTACCACAGAGACACGGCGACACTGAGTCTCTGTGAGCTCAGTGCTTATTTTTTTTCAATCACAGAGGAATTTATGAACACATTCGTAAAAAAACATTATTCAGAAATATTAAAGAACATTGAATCCGAAGGTCTTTATAAAAAAGAACGAGTAATTTCTTCTCCACAAAGTGCTCACATAGAAGTAACTGGTGGGCAGCAGGTTTTAAATATGTGTGCTAATAATTACCTGGGACTTGCAGACAATCCTGAAATAATTGAAGCTGCAAAATCGAGCTATGATAAATGGGGTTATGGTCTTTCTTCTGTAAGGTTCATCTGCGGAACACAGCAGATCCATAAAGAGCTTGAGAAAAAAATTACGGAATTTCTTGAGACAGAAGACACAATTCTTTACACATCCTGCTTTGATGCAAATGGTGGATTGTTTGAAACAATCCTTACAGAAGAAGATGCAGTAATAAGTGATGAACTAAACCACGCAAGCATTATTGATGGAGTTCGTTTGTGTAAAGCTCAGCGTTACAGATATAAAAATAATGATATGAATGATCTTAAAGAGAAGATCAAAGAAGCTAAATCAAACAATGCAAGACATCTTCTTATTGCGACTGATGGTGTCTTTTCAATGGATGGCTTTGTTGCAAATTTAAAAGGTATTTGCGATCTCGCAGATAAATATAATGCAATGGTTATGGTTGATGATTCACATGCAGTTGGATTTATGGGAAAGCATGGAAAAGGAACTCCCGAACATTGCGGAGTTTTAGGAAGAGTTGATGTAATTACAGGAACACTCGGTAAAGCTTTAGGTGGTGCAAGCGGCGGCTACACAAGCGGAAGAAAAGAGATAATTGATCTTCTTCGACAAAGATCCCGTCCCTATCTTTTCTCAAACACTGTTGCACCAAGCATTGTTTCGGCATCAATTAAAGTTCTGGAAATGCTTTCATCAACAACTCATCTTAGGGATAAGCTTGAAGAGAATACAAAATATTTCCGAGAGCAGATTACAAAAGCAGGATTAAATATAAAACCAGGCATTCATCCAATTGTACCAATTATGATTGGTGATGCTGCACTCTCACAAAAAATGGCAGCAAGACTTCTCGAGAAAGGCGTTTATGTAATTGGTTTCTTTTATCCCGTTGTACCAAAAGGTACTGCAAGAATAAGAGTGCAGATTTCTGCCGCACATACAAAAGAAGATCTGGATTTTGCAGTAAATGCATTTAAAGAAGTAAAAGAGGAAATGGGAATTTAAATTCTCTTAACTGCAGAACGACCAGACTGGTCGCTCTGCATTAAACACAAAGAAAACCACTAACTCACAAACCTGCTGAAATAATCTCCCAAATAATAAGGCCATATAAGAATAGCAAGGAAACCTTTCCAGAAACTTGAGCTGCAGGAATCCTAGAGTAAACAACCAGCCTATTATCCAAGAGAAGACCGCCAATTCCAGCCTGATCAATTCTTATTTTTGTTTTATCATTGTCACTCATATTAACCTCCTTTTTACCTCACCCCTCGCCCCTCTCCTTATCAAGGAGAGGGGACGATGTGATGAT
>JAUSIA010000491.1 GCA_030648225.1 Ignavibacteria bacterium
TAAACAATCTATTGATGAAGTGACTCTTTTAAAAAAGGGGATGATTAAAAAAATAAAATGATTTCCGGTCTTATTATCTTATCAATTTTAATCGCTGCATTCAACTTCTTAACAATCGTTCTTATAGTTTCAACAGTGGGAAGATTCTCGGGACATCTAAAACATGCCTTGAACATACTCTTGATTATACTATTCCTTTTATTTACAAGAGGAATAATACGTTTTACTAATCTTATTCGTCCTGGACAAATTGAAATTGTCAACCTAAGTATGAATTTTTTAATAACCCTGGGATTATTCTTGGTAGCTATTTATATAAAAAAAATAATTGAAGATGTTTACGGAAAACTAAAAAAATAACTAATTCGGATTATGCACTGTCTTTATATGATTCAACAAACTTACTCTTCATGTTTTTATTATCGCCCCATGAATCTCTTTATGGGTTCTTATTCTCCTCACAATAAAAAAAGCAAAAACAAAATAGAACTAAGAGATTTATAATCATAATTTTGTTTTTTAATTCATTAGCTTTTGTTGAATAAAAATTAGGAATTATTAAAGAACACCTTAGAAATTTTGAAGTACAGGACCGAAAGATATTTAAACTGTGAGTTTATATATTTAAACTATAGGTTTATATGGAAAAAATAACAAATAATGAAATGCTTTTTGTTTTAAGCATCTTCAAAAGCCCTGAAATAGAATACAACGCAAACAGCATAGCAAAGCACATGGGAATTAGCTCAATGGGAGCTCTAAAAATAGCCAAAAGACTTGAAAAAGAGAACATACTAACCTCAAGGGAGCTTGGAAGGGCTAGATTCTACAAATTGAACTTTAATAACGATTATGTAAGGCAATATGTCAAATTCGTGCTAAAGAGAGAATCAGAACAAGCTCCTGTTTATATAAAAAGATGGGTTACTGAACTTAGGAAGATTAGGGGTGCTGATTTTGCTATTTTATTTGGCTCTGTTTTGAAGAAGCATGAAGAAGCTAAAGATATAGATGTTCTTTTGATTACAGATAAGAGGAGATTTCCAAAATTAAAAAAAGAGGTGGATGAGATTAACCTTATAAATACAAAGAAATTACATCCGCTATATCAAACAAGAAAGGACTTAAAAGAGAATATTAAAAAGCGTGATAAACCGGTATTGGATGCTATAAAGGGCATTATTGTTTTTGGTGAAGATAAAATTATAAGCTTGCTTGAAAAATGAGCCATGCAAACAATAAGGTTGATTGGTGCTTGAAAAAGGCTGAAAGAGAATTAGAAAAATCAGAAAAACATAAGGGGCTTGTTAAAACAAAACCAAACTTGGAGAAAGCGAGAGAATACATAAAGAAAGCGGAGCATTATCTTAGAGCAACTGATTATTTAAAAAGAGGTAATTTCTCGGATATAAGTGCAAGCACAGTTTTCTATTCAATGTACCACTGTCTGCTTGCAATCGCCATAAAATTTGGTTATGAGTCTGGGAATCAGGAATGTACATTCGCATTGATTCATAACTTAATTGAAGATAACAGGATAGATTTTAAAAAAGAATTATTATATAAAATAGCATCATTGGACACTGAAAAAAACAATGAAAAAACAAGTGTTGAAATTAGGGAGCAGTATCAATATTGAACGGAATTTTCAATTAAAGACAATCTTTACAAAGAGCTTTTTGAATTAGCAAAAGAAATCATCTCGAAAACAAAGATAATAATAGAGAAATAATATAAAAACAGAAACAATAAAAAAAAGAACTTCCAATTGCAGCAGAAGTTGAAGTATAAGAAATAACTACTCATGATGATGCACTGTCTTTATATGATTCAACAAACTTACTCTTCTTGTTTTTATTATCGCCCCATGAACACTTTTATGCGTCCTTATCCTTCTGACAATAAAAAAAGTAAATGTCAAAAATAAAACGACAATCAATCCGCTTATCATATTATCCCTAAACGCCCTATTTGAAAATATAGCTAATCCGCTAACCGGGGCTCCCAAGACTAAATTCTCCTGAACAAATGTTGAATAAGTATCAGAATTCAGGTTAACAAGAAGCCTTATTTCCCCCTCAAGAGTTTCTGAAATTGGAATAAAGATTTCATACTCGTCTTTAACACCTGCAGAGATAAACTTTGTATCACTAACTTCTGCAATTTGTTTATTATCTGCGTCAAAAAGCAAAAACTGCAAATCAATTTGCTGGTCCTTTTCAGCAAGTTCTTCTAAGGTATAATCTATCTTAACCTTGTCATTAGTAGCTCTCTCAACATTTGTTAATTTAATGTCTACTTGTTTCCCGGCAATTTCTACATTAAATGTTGCTGATGCGCTAGCTTCCTTGCAAGTTAAAGTAACTCCTAAAATATATTTTCCGTTAACCTCTTCTGGAATATTCACATCAAAAACAAATTCATATTCTTCTCCGGCAGCAAGTCCTTTTACCTCACTATAAGTTATCCAAGAAGAATACTCTCCTGAGCTCTTGAACTTGCAATCGTTCAAGAAAGCATTTCCAGAATTTTTAATCTTCCAAGTTAATATTTTCTTAACCCCGCCTTCACTCACAACTAAATTAGATATACTTCCAGCAGTAATAACGCTCTTCTTAGCTCCACCAGTGCTTCCGCCCCCGCCTCCGCCGCCTCCAGATGAACCTCCTCCGGAACTAGACGATGAAGAAACTGCCGTGGAAACCGAAAAGGAGGAACTTGTAAAATTAATATGCCCCAGTGGATCTTCTGCATATAATTTTAAGGCAAAATCGGCATCTATAGTCAAATTAAAAGAAGATAATCCGGAAGAACAGCTGACACTAGTATTAGGTATTTCTAAAACACCTCCTCGGTTCACACTGTAATAACAAGAAAGTGGACTAGCATCACTAGTTGTATAAGTTAAAGGGATATTAATTCTACTGGAATAAGTTCCAGAAGGTTGAGTAATTGAAAGTAAGGGGAAAAGAGTATCCACATAAAAAGTTTCGTTAGATGCAGATGCAGAGTTACCAATACTATCATTACATCTTATATTCCAAACATAAGAACCATCGGATAAATTTACGTAAAAATAATTTTCAAAACTAGTGTTTATTGTGAAGCTGGTTTGGTTAAGTTCAAAAGAGCCGCTAAAGTTTCCCCATAATTCACAGGCTTGAAGATCAACATCATTTGCAGTATACGCAAACTCTATATT
>JAUSIA010000494.1 GCA_030648225.1 Ignavibacteria bacterium
AAAAACAAAAGCTGTGATGATTGTTCATCTCTATGGAAAATGCTGCGAAATGGATCCGATACTTTCAATCTGCAAAAAGTATAATCTAAAATTGATAGAAGACTGTGCTCAATCACATGGGGCTAAATATAAAAATAAAATGTCGGGTACTTTTGGAGATGTTAATGCTTTTAGTTTTTATCCCACAAAAAATCTTGGCGCTCTTGGAGATGCGGGTTCTGTAAATACTGATGATGAAGATATTGACATGGCGGTGAGAAGTCTCAGGAATTATGGCTCTGAAAAAAAATATTATAATGATAGAGTTGGTTATAACTCAAGACTTGATGAAGTACAGGCAGGTTTTCTTTCTGTTAAACTAAAAAGGCTTGATGAAATTAATTCACATAAAAGAAAGCTCGCTTCAATTTATCTTAAAGAATTAAAGGATGATTTTGTGAAGCCATTTGTTCATCCTGATTTTTATGATGTTTGGCATATTTTTAATATAAGACATCCCAAACGTGATGATCTAAAAGAGTTTTTGTTAAAGAATGGAATTAAAACAGAGATTCATTATCCTGTGCCTCCTCATAAGCAGAAAGCAATGCAGGGAATAATTGGGGGAGAGTTTCCAATTTCTGAAGAAATACATAAATCTACTCTAAGCCTTCCGATATCTTTCTTTCATAAGGAAGATGATATTTATAAAGTTATAGAAGTGATGAATAAATTCTGATTAGATGCTGTTAAGAATTTGTGCAAATTCCTTCGCAATTAATTTACGATCATATTTCTTAACCACACTCTGGTTCGTTTGGAATGAATCCGCTTTTTCAAAAAACTCTTCGCCGCTTTCATCATACCTGAAAATCATCCCAGCATTAGCTTCAGAAATAATATTCTTTACTTCCTCATTATCATCTCCGAAAGCTAAAATTGGCTTGCCTGCCCTGAGATATTCAAAAAGCTTTCCGGGGACGTGCCTTTTTTCTGTCGCACACACAAGGAGGTAAGAAGATTTTTTTAACTCCTCAATCATTTTAAGATAAGGTAGAAAACCGAGATACTTTGTAACTTCACTTAAATTATTTTTTTCTATTTCTTTCTTTATTAAAGGACTGACAGTTCCGATAAATTTTAATTTTAGCTTTCTTCCTGTATCAATTTCCCTGCTGATTCTTTTCCAGAGTTCTTTAGGGTTCTGATAATCAAAAATATTTCCTGCATGTGTAATTATTTCTTCATCATGATTTTTATTCACATCAGGAATTTTCTGCACCGCCAGGTCGGGATCCTTTTGGGAAAAATCTTCTTCATTATACCCCCAGTAAAGAACATGAGATTTTTCTTTAAGGAAAGGATATTTTTTTATGTAATCTTCCTGTGTAGATTTTGTAACAAAAATAACCTGTGAAGCATGTCCTAAAACTTTCTTTTCAAGATAGTTATCAAATCTGACTGAACTCTTGCTTCTCTTTGCAGTTTTGTAATAAACTATATCAACCCAGGGATCAATTAAAACAGGAACGTAAGGAAGCTTGAATATTTTACTTAACCGGTATCCAACAAGATGAATGGAATGAGGAGGACCTAATGAAACAATCATATCAAACTTAACTTTCTCTAAAATCTTTCTTCCTTTTGGAATTGCTGAAAAGTACCATCCTACTCGTGCATCAGGAATAAAAAAGTTAAACCTTATCCAGATAGACAATCTATGAGCTAAACTCTTGTTTTCGGATGAAACAGTTTCTGATTCAATTAAAGATTCATCTTTCTTTTTACCAGTGAATTTTTTGTAAAGCTTAAAAGGTTCAACTGATCTTGCTTTAAATACTCTTAAGTCAGGTGATATCTCGTTTAGCAGGCTCTCATCTTTATAAGAAATTGTACTTTCCTCAGTTGTAAGAACAGAAGGCTCCCAGTTAAATTCCGGCAGGTGCTTAATAATTTTTAAAGGCCAGTGAAGTGTGGCTTTGCCTGAAGGCGGCCAGAAATATGTAAGAAACAGGAGCTTGTTCATCAGCAGAAGGTTTTATAAAAAAAATCATTAAATTAATCAGCAAGTTAATAAATTCTTGATTGTAACTTCCAGAGTCTCGTTCCATTAATCTTCTTATACTAATTTAAAAAGAAAGTTTTTATGTTAATAGATATTTCAACTGCTTCACCTCCGTACAAAGTAACCCAGGAGAAAGCCTCCGCAGAATTAAAGAAGAGAATGGGGGTTCGACCTGCTATTGGAAGATTAATTGAGGCTGCTTCAGCTCATTCAGGTATTAATTCAAGATTTATTATAATTCCGGATGCTGAAGAAAATGTTGAAAAAAAATTTTATTCAAATAATGGAAGTTATATCAAACCTGATACTCAGGTGAGAATGAATGAATATGAAAAATGGGCGAAGCTGTTATCGAAGGAAGCTGTCGGAAAATTAATTGAAGAAAATAATTTTAATCCGGCTAAAATAGAAAGACTGATTACAATTTCCTGCACAGGATTTTTTGCACCGGGCCTTGATTATTATTTAATAGAAGAATTTAAAATCCCTCAGAATGTTAAAAGAACAAATATTGGTTTCATGGGCTGTGCTGCTTCCATAACAGGATTTAATTCTGTCTTTGAAGCTTTAACATCTGCAAAAGAAAAAGAACTAAATACACTCTTAGTTTCGGTTGAATTATGCAGCCTTCATTTACAGACAGAACCAACACGTGATAATATTTTAGCTAATATGATTTTTGCCGATGGA
>JAUSIA010000495.1 GCA_030648225.1 Ignavibacteria bacterium
GCAATTAAAAAAAAAGAAGATAGGGAACCAAAAATTTTCATTATAAAAACAGAGCCGAGATAGCTGTCTCTTTTTTCAGGTTCTTTTACTAACTCTCTGATTATAATGCTGTCCAGCCCAAGAGTTGCAAGAGTTGTAAAGAGTGCAGCAAAACTAATTGCATAGCTAAGCAGTCCGAAATCATCAGGGCCAAGATAACGGATTACATAAATATTAATTAAAAAGCTGAAAATCAGTCTTACTATTCTTTCGGTGAGTAACCAGGAGGTGTTTTTAAAATATTTTTTAAATGCCTGTGAACCAAAATCAATCTTGGTATTTATGTTTTCGTTTTCCTGCAATTAGATTTCTAATCTTTTTTTATTCTTTTCTTTTTTACTTCTCTGAATACCGAAATAAATAATCCAACTACAACAAGTGAACTCAATACTAATGCAATATTCTTACTGATATAAAAACTCTCAGGTGCATACCGTACTTCTACAATATGATTACCCTTTGGTACTATTACTCCAATATATCCATGATTTACAAGGTAAGTCTCAGTTTCTTCTCCATCAATAGTTGCTTTCCAGCCATGATGATATGTATTACCAATAAAAAGAAGATTGTTACCAGATGCATTAGCTTCAACTTTAATATAATCCTCTTTATAATTTGTTACTCTGGAATAAGATGTCGAATCCAAAGGGTCAACTTTAATATCTACATCAGGAACAAAAGCTTTTTCTTTTGGATCAAATGCACTTGCTTTAAGAAGATTCAGAAATTCAATATTGGATTTTTTTTCAACGCTATTTACAAAGTAAGCTCTTGGTAAATAATCATTAAAAAGATATGTAAAGTTACCTGCTGATGAATCAATCAGTGTTAAATAGTTTGCAGGGAAAAAATTACTTGCCTTGCCGGCAGGCAGGTCTGCTACAATATATTTTACATTAAGCATTCTCCACATGGATGTATTTGCCGGACCAGCAACATCCATCAGGTCCTGGAAAGCACGCGGCTTTATTCCTGAGTATCCGTAAAAATCTTCAACAAGAAAATATGCATTAAAGTTTGAGTTGTACCCTATTGAACCATAAGAATTATCCTGCTTCAGGTTAAACATTCTGAATGGTTCTTTATCATTTTGATTTTTTATTGCGGTTATATAAGCAGGTTCTGTAAAAATATTTTTTATATCCGGGCTATCAATATACTTTGCGCCCCTTGCATCAATACGCCAAAGATCAATTATTGTTAAAACAATTACAGAAAAAACCAGGAAGTCTGCACTTACTTTGTTTGTAACATAAAAATAAGCCAGCCAGAAAACTATTGTAGAAAATCCAAATGCTAAAAGTAAATCGGTTGTAAACATCTCAGCAGAGTATTCCGCAAGAGCCATAAATTGTTGTGCAAACTGTGGTCTGGAAGCCTGAATACCTGCAGCATAATCATTCACGCGGGTAATAAACCAATCACTGATAGAACTGCTGAGTAAAAGAGAAAAAATTAATATTACAGTAAAACCAAGTGCAAAATTTTTTAATGTCTTCGTGTACTTAATATTTTTTTCATTCCTGAGAGAAAGAATCCCCATCAATCCAAATCCTGCAAGTACAGGCATACTCAATTGAACAAGAACAAGTGCCATTGAAGGGACTCTGAACTTATCAAAATACGGAAAGTTATAGAACATCAGATCAAATAAAACAGGAAAATTCTTTCCGAATGAAATAAGTAATGCTATTCCTGATAGAATAGTTAAGAACTGAACCAAAGGCTCTTTCCATCTTGTGAAAATTCCATAAAGAGCAAGAAAGAAAATAAGCACACCCATGTACATAGCAACATCAACAAAAGGCATCTGCCCAAAGTAAGTATTAACTTCAACAGGCTGATTGTTTGTTAAAGGACCTTTATAAGTTGAATTTCCAAAACCATAAAAGGAAGGAACTACAAAAGTTAAAACTTCTTCTGGTGAAAAAGACCAGTCAGTATGATATTTATAGTAATCAGCACCAGTTTCCCCTGCTTTATCAATTATACTTTCAGTTCCTCTTGTAGAGTATTGTGTGTATTCATAAACCTGTGTGAGGCTATCTGATTGAATAAGCACTGCAATAACTGAAGCTAAAATAAAAACAGCAGCGGATTTCAGTATGTTATTCCGAAGCTCATTCTCCTTCTTTATAGTTGATCTTATAAAAAAATAGATGAAATAGATTGCAATGGCAAATAAAGTGTAAAAAATTATCTGAACATGAAAACCCTGAATAAACAATTGAAGAGCTACAACCAGAATAAAAAAATCAATAAGCCTTATTTTTTCCTGCATTCTCAGCAACATAAGAAAAAGTAAAGGATACATGCACAACGATGTAAGTTTTGTGACATGACCAATAAATAGGAATACTATAAGACCCGTGCTAAATGCAGTGGCTAGTGCGGTAAATAAACTAACCAAATTATTCTTAGTTAAAAATTTCATAAAGAAGAAGGAAGTAACACCAAGAATAATGAGGTAGAAGCTCCACATGGTATATTCAGTTGCAAAGAGGGATGCAAAAAAATTTCTTACTGATGTAAACCCAACATAAATAAAGTTAAACCAGGTAGCTTCAGTTGAAATAGCATAAGCCGGCATTCCGCAAAATATATATGGAAACCAAAGAGAGAACCCTTCTCTCTCCTGTGCACGGTAAGGCTGCGCTGACTCCATTGTTATAATATCCCCGGACTGAAAGATTTTATCTCCAAAATAAAGAGGATTAAGGAAAATGAGGAAAAGAAGAATTATAACAATAATAAGTGCAGGCACCTGGTATTTGGCTGGTATGTAATTATCCAAATTAAATTTTGTAAAAAAATTTTCTTTAGCAGGAGCAGTTACTTTACTATTTTTTTTAACCTTGCTCATGCAAATTCCGTTTGTTAAACATTATTAAGATTTTTTTGCAATGAATGTTATTCCACTGCCAATTTTATTCTCAAAGCTGTAATCCAAAAACATCATTAATAAAGCAAAAGGGAATGTAACCAAAAAGTATATTGGTAATACTAAGAAAAATATTTTCGAAATATTAAGAAGAAGCATTGGAAATTTTATTGCAAGTCTCCAGGCCTTATCTCCCCAGAAACCATAACTGTATTTATAAAAGAATTCTTTAAATCCGGCCGGAGAAAGTTTTCCTTTCAGATCAGTGTGCGAATAACCTATCCTTGCATGTTCACCGATAAA
>JAUSIA010000499.1 GCA_030648225.1 Ignavibacteria bacterium
AATATAATTTACCAGGGCTCTGTTATTTCTGCACCTCCACAGGATCTTAAATATGCCGGAGAACTAACAGAAATTTTTATTGGTGATGGAAATGTAATAAGGGAGTGTGTTACAATTAGCCGTGCCACTGCTGAAGTTGGAAAATCTTTTATAGGGGATAACTGTCTTTTTATGGCTTACTCGCATGCCGGGCATGATTGTTTGATTGGCAGCAATTGTATTTTTGCCAACAGCGTTGCAATTGCAGGGCATGTTGAAATAGAAAATAATGTGAGATTGGGAGGATTGGTTGGTGTTCACCAGTTTGTAAAGATTGGTGCTTACACAATGATTGGTGCTCATTCTATGGTAGTAAAAGATGTTTTGCCTTATGGATTATTTTCCGGTAATCCTTTAGAATATGAGGGACTGAATGTTATAGGATTAAGAAGATCAGGATTTACTGATGATAAGATGGAAACTATTAAGAAAGCATACAAGCTGCTTTTTAACTCAGGTTTGAATGTTTCCCAGGCAGTGAAAAAAATAAAATCCGAACCTCATCAAACCGAAGAAATAAAACATATTATTAAGTTTATAGAGAAAAGCTCCAGAGGTATTTTAAAATAATTTATTACTCACATTGCATATTTTCTTAATCGTAATCTTAATCATACTCTTAGTCAGATTTTTATAATTGGGTTAGATTACGATTATGATTAAGAGTTAAGATTTTTTTTAAGGAGGTAACTTAGTAACTGAAATTTCTTAAAGTCTTATTATGAATTGTCACGACCTTCAGGTCGTGGACTATTGAACCCAGTATCTTTTGGCTTTAGCCACAATTTTAAACAAATTTGGGCTAAAGCCCTATATATTTTGGTTAATATGGTCCCCCGACCTGCCTTGCCGGCAGGCAGGCATAAATGTCGGGGCTATTTAAAATTACAATCTATATAACTTCAGTTAACAAATTTTAAAAATGACAATTGAAACTTTTTTACTCTCCTTCATTCCTTTATTTGTTGCAATTGATATTATAGGAACTGCTCCGATTTTTCTTGGGTACTCACAGGATATTTCCGATCCAGTAAGAAAAAAACTTATAGTGGAAGCAATACTAACCGCATTTATTGTGGCTAATGTTTTTCTTGCGGGCGGTAAGCTTATCTTCGGTTTCCTCGGTATAACCATAGATGATTTCAGAATTGCCGGAGGCATTGTGCTTTTAATTCTTTCTGTTAGTGATATAATGTCATCATCCGATCAGAGAAGAAATCCCGGAAAAGATATTGGAGTTGTTCCTCTTGGAATTCCACTTATAATGGGTCCAGCAGCTTTAACAACAATTCTTATTTTAGTTGATAATTTCGGATATCTTCCTACAATATTATCTATGGTTTTGAATTTTTTAATTGTTGGCTTTGTTCTTTTCAATGCTCAGTGGCTTATAAAAATAATTGGAGAAGGTGGTTCAAGAGCTTTTGCAAAGATAGCTTCTCTGCTTCTTGCTGCAATTGCTGTAATGATGATAAGAGTTGGTGTTATTAATATTTTTACATCTATAGAATAACTACAGGTTAAAAATGGATTTAGGATTAAAAGGTAAAACTGTTTTAGTCACTGCCTCAAGTAAAGGAATAGGAAAAGCAGTTGCTTCTATGTTTGCATCCGAAGAATGCAATGTAGCAATCTGTTCACGGAAGAAAGATGAACTGATTAAAACCGCTGCAGAAATAAAATCCAAACACAAAGCTGAACCTTTCTGGTGTGTATGCGATCTGAATAAGTCAAAAGATATTGAAAATACAGTTGCTTCTGTTAAAAAGGAATTTGGCAGCATAGATATTCTTGTAAATAATTGCGGTGGTCCGGTTCCAGGTTACTTCAGGGAATTATCAGAACCAAACTGGCAGGATGCATTTGAACAGGTTCTTTTGAGTGTCGTTAGATTCTGCAATCTTATTGTCCCTGATATGATAGTAAAAGAATGGGGCAGGATTATCAATATTGTTTCAATCACTGTTAAGCAGCCTGTTGATAATCTTATCTTATCAAACTCCTTAAGAATGGGAGTTATTGGTTTTGCTAAAACTTTAAGTAATGAAGTTGCTAAACACAATATCACTGTAAATAATCTTGCACCTGGTTTTACTTTAACAAACAGACTTTATGAACTTGCAGTTGAAAGGGCAAAAAGAGAAAAAGTTTCTCACGAAGAAATCCTCGCAGAAATGTCAAAGCAAGTCCCAATGAGCAGACTTGCTCTTCCTCAGGAGATTGCTTCAGTAGCAGTTTTTCTTGCTTCAGAAAGTGCGGGTTATTTAACGGGTAATACAATCCATGTTGATGGCGGCTGGGTAAAAGGATTGTAAGCAATAAACAATTAAAAATTAAAAATTAAATCTTTTATTTTTTTAATTTTTAATCACTTAGTTTTCCTCATAGACAGAGGACAAAATGAAAAAGCAAATTGAGATTGTTGTTCCTCCTGAAAATATTAATGATAAAGATTTTCTCTATAAATCAGCTTCAGAAAAACTTAAACTTGATCCTTCCGAAATTACTGCAGTAATTCCAGTTAGAAGATCTGTTGATGCCAGAAGCAGTAATCCTGTCTTCAGGATTTTGTGTAATATCTTTATAAATGAAAACCCCACTGAAGAAGAATTTATAATTGAATACAAACCTGTTAAGGGAGATAAAAAAGTTTTAATAGTTGGCTGCGGACCTGCGGGAATGTTTGCTGCTCTAAGATTGATTGAACTTGGAATAAAACCTGTAATAATTGAGAGAGGTAAAGATGTTCAATCAAGAAGAAAGGATTTAAGAGCTATACAACAATTTCATACCGTTAATCCTGATTCCAATTACTGTTTTGGTGAAGGAGGTGCAGGAACTTACAGCGATGGTAAACTTTATACCCGCTCGACAAAAAGGGGAGATGTTAAAAAAGTTCTTCATATTCTTGTGCAGCATGGTGCTCAGAGAGATATTTTGATTGATGCACATCCTCATATCGGTTCCAACAAGCTTCCGGGTGTTGTTAAGGCAATAAGAGAAACAATTATAAGATGTGGTGGAGAAATTCATTTCAACTCCCGTGTAACAGATTTTATTCTTTCGGAACGATCCCGACTTAAGGCGGGAAAAGAGAAAAAGATTACAGGAGTTGTAGTAAATGATGAAAAAGAATTCATAGGTGATGCTGTTATTCTTGCAACAGGGCATTCAGCAAGAGATATTTTTTATCTTCTTCATAAGAGAGGAATAAAGATTGAGCCAAAACCTTTTGCTCTTGGTGTAAGGATTGAACATCCTCAGTCATTAATAAATGAAATTCAATACCACACCAAAGAAAAGCAAGAAAACCTTCCTGCTGCAAGTTATAACCTCGCCTGTGAAATAAATGGAAGGGGAGTTTATTCATTCTGTATGTGTCCGGGTGGAATCATTGTTCCAACTGCAACTTCTGCGGGAGAAATTGTTGTAAACGGTATGTCGCTTTCAAGAAGAGATTCTCCTTTTGCTAATTCAGGATTTGTTGTTTCTGTTGATGAAAAGGATTGGCGAAAGTACGATAAGGAGTATCCATTCTCAGCATTGAAATTACAGCAGGAAATCGAAACTCTATCATTTGAACTTGCTGGTAAATCCACCTCCGGCGGACAAAGCGCACCTGCCCAGCGTGTTACAGATTTTGTTAAGGGGATTCAATCTTCATCTTTGCCAAAATCATCTTACATCCCCGGTTTAACATCAGCACCGCTTCACGAATCCGCCAGTGGCGGATTGCCTTCATTCATAACTAAGAATCTTAAAAAAGCTCTCTTCATCTTTAACAAAAAGATGAAAGGATATTTTACTGAAGAAGCACAGATTGTCTCACCTGAAAGCAGGACAAGCTCTCCGATAAAAATTCCCAGGGATAAAGAAACATTAATGCATATTGATATTGAAGGATTATTCCCCTGCGGAGAAGGTGCAGGTTACGCAGGAGGAATTGTCTCTGCAGCAATTGATGGAGAGAATTGTGCAGATGCGGTAAGTAGAGTGATAAATTAAAGATCGATTGTTCATTGAAAAATATGATTTTGAAATGTATCTTTGTTGTAGAAACAATCAAAAAAGGTTTAGTTATGCGTATTAAAATTCAAAAGTGGGGCAATAGCCTGGCATTAAGGATTCCTTCTCGCTTAGCGGGACAATCTAAAATTCGTGAAGATGAATATGTAAATCTTACCCTGGAAGAAAACAAAATCGTTATAGAGCCGGTTGAAGAAAAAAAATACTCGTTGAAAGAATTAGTATATAGAATAAATAGATCGAATCTTCATCGTGAGATTGATTTTGGCAAACAGGCTGGGAATGAACATTGGTAAAATCAAAGATATATGTCCCTGAATATGGAGACATAGTTTGGTTAAGCTTCAATCCTCAAACCGGACACGAACAATCGGGGAGAAGACCTGCCCTTGTTATCTCGCCACAAGCTTAACAGAAACTTTAAATAAGAGAAATGTTTTAATAAATCCGTAGCAAATGTAACTAACCGAAAACAGTTTTGCAGTATTAGTAATAGTTAGCTTTTCACTTATATCTAATGTCTACAACAAAAAATATAGAATTATCTTTTGAATCTTTTATGAAAGGATTTGCAGCAGCTGCTCAATTGAGTCAACGAGCGGTAGCAAATGGTTCTTTCATAGAATCTGTTTGCCTTTCAGCATCTATTATTGATGCTCTATTACGAATCGGTTTAATTCTTGATTATCAATTAAAAACAAAAACTGACCAAATACTAAATGAACTTCTGTATCAAGCAGATGAGAAAAAAATTGTTACGGAAAGAAGTATTTATAAACTG
>JAUSIA010000500.1 GCA_030648225.1 Ignavibacteria bacterium
CATATAATTCATCTTCATCAGATGGTTCATCTTCAAAATCGTCCTCTTCCTCAAAATCATCTTCTTCCTCCTCTTCAAACTCGTCATTTTCATCATCCTCGTCATCAAAGTCCTCTTCATCATCATCTTTGCTTTTTTCCCTGCCCAAATTCAGGTCAAAGTTACTTTCATCTCTTCCTTCTGAGAAATGTTCTTCTGATTTTATTAGCATATCTTCTGTTTCATTTTGAATAACGATCATTATAATATTAATCCTCCTGCTGAATATTATTTTGTTGTTTTAAAATTCCGTTCAAATATTTCTAAAATTAATTAAAGAGACAAATAAATTTTATCTTTATATTTGAAAAGTATGAAATAAATTTGAACAAGAAAACATAATCCTGCAAGATAATAGTGTCAATACAATTTTCAACAAAATTTAATTAAGTCAGTCTATGAAATTAGCAACTCTATGTTACGTTATGGACAAGAAAAATAGTAAAACATTGATGATACACAGAGTAAAAAAAAAGGATGATTATCATGAAGGAAAGTGGAATGGTTTGGGAGGAAAATTTAACAACGGGGAAAGCCCTGAAGATTGTGCAATCCGGGAAGTGTTTGAGGAGTCAGGGTTAAAGATTAAAAATCCCCGGATGCATGGTTTTATTACATTTCCAAATTTTGATGGTAAATACGACTGGTATGTTTTTATTTTTACTGCAGATGATTATGAGGGAGAGCTTATTGATTCTACCGAAGGAAACCTTGACTGGATACCGAACGATAAACTTACTTCATTAAACTTATGGGATGGTGATAAAATATTTATGGAATGGCTCTTTCAGGATAAATTCTTCAGTGCAAAGTTTAACTATGAAAAGGGGAGGTTTATAGATTATAAAGTCTTCTTTTATTAATGGTGAATTCGCCCGCAGAAACTTTCTCCCAGAAAGTAATTAACTTTTTTACAAATCTGAAATCTCCACAGGATTTGCCCGGTAATATTAAAGTATTAAATCCTTACAAAGATGAGGAGGTGAAAAAAATTGTTAATGATTTTTACAATCACTTCTTTAGTGACAACAATGAAAGAGTTTTTATTCTTGGAATTAACCCGGGAAGATTTGGAGGTGGAGTAACCGGAATTCCTTTTACCGATCCAATAGTACTTGAAGAATATTGCGGAATAAAAAACAGCTTAAATAAAAAAGCCGAACTATCCAGCAAGTTTGTTTATTCATTCATTAATGAATTTGGCGGAGTAAAAAAGTTTTATTCACAATTTTTTATAAGTGCGATTTATCCTCTGGCTTTGCTGAGTGATGGAAAAAACTATAATTACTACGACAGCAAAGAACTTTACCAACATCTTAAGCCATATTTGATTTCATCATTACATAAACAGATAAATTTTGGTGCAAGAAAAGATATTGTGATTTGTCTTGGTAAGAAAAATTTCAGCTATCTCAATCAACTTAACAAAGAAATCAATTATTTTGAGAACATAACTACCTTAGAACATCCACGCTTCATTATGCAGTACAGGTTAAAGAAGAAGGATCAGTACATTCAAAAATATATTGATACTCTCAGATCCTGTTATTAACCATATTGTTAAGATTTTAGTTTTACCTTACGTGAAAGAAAATCTTTAATTATTTTATTAACTGTGTTGGGATTTTCAAGTGGAGTTATATGCCCGACATTTGGAATAGTGTGAAATTCTGAATCTGTTATTGAATTAGCCATCTCTTCCATAATATGGCGTGGGGTTAGTTTATCTTTTTCTCCACAAATTAAAAGAACAGGAATTTTAATTTCAGAAAGAAATTCTGTGGTGTCTGTTCTTCCTGCCATTGCAAGAAGGCATCCTTTAATTCCTTCTGCCGAAAAGTTTAAGCTTCTGTTCAATGTTTCCTTGTAAACTTCTCCGAGTTTTGAAATCGATTCTTCTGCAAAACAGTTGGAAATAAATTCTTCTACAAATCTTTTTACTCCCAATTCATTTATTTTTTTTATCCCCTCTGCTCTTTTAATTTTTGCGTCATTATTATCAGCAGCAGACTTAGTATCGCATAAAATCAGAGCACTGAAAAGATTCTCATTTCTTTCAACAGCTCTTTGAGCAATATATCCTCCCATTGAAAGCCCGCATAAAACCGGTTTATAAAGTTTTTGCTTCTCAATAATATCAAGTACATCATCAGTAAACATTTCCATAGTGTACTGCCCATCTGCAACAGGAGATTGTCCCAGGCCTCTTATATCATAAGAAACACAAAAATAATTTGAGCTTAACTCATCTATCTGATTGTTCCACATATTATGATCGAAAGGAAAACCATGAATAAAAATTACTGGCTGGTTGGCTGTATCGCCTTTGGGAAATATATCAAGTTTATTTTTAATTATATTCATAAATATTTATTTCGTAAAAAATCATCTAAAAAGAAGATATGAAAAAAATATCAATTACTGTTTCTCTATTTTTTCTTTTATCTGCAAGTCTTTCTGCTCAACAAGATACAATAATCTTTTATAAATGGGTGCCTAAAGTAGTTGCTGGATTAAATCTTTCTCAAATATCTTTAAGTAACTGGACTCAGGGTG
This sequence comes from Ignavibacteria bacterium, assembly GCA_030648225.1. Lineage (GTDB taxonomy): Bacteria > Bacteroidota > Ignavibacteria > Ignavibacteriales > Ignavibacteriaceae > RBG-16-34-14. The sequence continues at coordinate 2,596 of JAUSIA010000500.1, forward strand.
GTGAGGATGCAATCTCCTGGACATTCCTGAGTAATGGAAGCCTCAGTTATCGTACTGAATTATGGCACTTCAAAAACGATTTAAAGCTTGCATACGGAAGAACAAAGCTCGGTTCTGCAAATTTCAGAACAACTGATAACGAACTTTATCTTGAAAGTGTTATTTCAAGAGATATCGGGTGGGTTGTTGATTCTTACTTCAGTAATACGGTAAGGACTGCTTTGGCTGCAGGTTTTAATTATGATACCAATCCGCCAACTGAGATAGCTAACTTTTTTGATCCCGGTTATCTCACTCAAAGTTTGGGATTTATCTATGATAAAACTCCGGGCTTTTCAACAAGGCTCGGTTTCGCAGTCCAGGAAGTGATAACTAATGAATTCACTTTTTATTCAGATGATACCTCTACTACTGAAATTGAAAAGATAAAAGTAGAAACCGGTATTGAATCAGTTACAACGGCTGAGTACACAGTTATGGAAAATATTTTATTAAAAAGTAAGCTGCGTCTTTTTTCACGCTTTGAATCATTTGATGTTTGGGATGTACGCTGGGATAATACAATAGCTGCGCAGGTTAATGAGTATGTTAACGTCAGCTTTGTATTCCTCCTTATATATGAAGAAGCTCAAATAAGGAAAACACAAATTAAGGAGGCTCTTCAGTTAGGAATAACCTATACCATTCTATAAGCCTTGGCGAGGTATATGGTATAGGGTATAAAGGTATATGGATAAGTTTATCTATTAGTATTATACTTATACTCTTAATATCCCATTTAATATATATTATTTATAAATTGAATCGTTACTCATACTAAAAGATTTATTGTCTTTAATAATGCAATTAAAGTGAGAGACATTTTGCTTTTCTGCAACAATCTTAGTTATATAATAAATAAATTTCTTTATACCATATACCTAAAATCTGCTTTATGAAAATTGCTTTCATTGTCTCTGAAGTTGACCCCTATGCAAAAACCGGGGGTCTTGCTGATGTTGCAGGATCATTACCCCTTGCACTTGAAAAGCTTGGCTGCGAAGTAAAGATTTTTACTCCTAAATATTTCCAGATTGATGAAGATAAATATGGACTTCATTATAGCTGGGATATTGGTGAAATGCTGATAAGAGTTGCCGGTCATGCAAGATCTGTACATCTTCACCAGGCTACACTTCCAAATTCAAATGTCCAGGTAAATTTTATAGACTGCCCACATTATTATCACCGCGGGCATATCTATACAAATGATCCGGATGAAGATGAAAGATTTATTCTCCTTTGCAAAGGAGTTATTGAAACTCTTCAAAGAATGAAATGGGTTCCTGATATTATACATTGTAACGATTGGCAAACCGGTTTACTTCCACTTTTCGTAAAGGATAACTACAGCTGGGATCGTATGTTTGATCATACGGCATTTCTCTTTACTATTCATAATATTGGCTACCAGGGAAGATTCTCAAAAGACACTATGCTTAAAGCAGAGCTTAAGGGTGATTATTTTTATCCGGGCGGTTCTGTTGAATTAGATGAAAGTGTTTGCTTTATGAAAGCCGGGATTCTTTTCTCGGAAATAATCAGCACCGTAAGCAAAACTTATGCACAGGAAATTCTCACCACTGAGTATGGTGCAGGCATGAACATTGTTCTCAATTCAAGGAAGGATGATCTTTACGGAATTATAAACGGGATTGATTATAGTATATGGAATCCTGATGATGATAAATTAATTCCATTCAGATATTCAAGCCACTACCTTACAGGAAAGCTGAAGAATAAAAAATTTCTTTTGGAACATGCCAATCTCCCTTTTGATGAGAATGTTCCGTTGATAGGGATTGTATCGCGGATGGTTACACAAAAAGGGTTTGATATTTTTGCTGATGCTTTGGAAAAGCTTGTAGAGCTACCTGCTCAATGGGCAATTCTTGGAAGCGGGGAAGACAGGTTTGAAGATCTTTTCTTAAGTATGGCTCATCATCTCCCAAATAAAGTTTTTACTTATATTGGATATAATAATGAGCTCGCTCATCTTATTGAAGCTGCTTCGGATATTTTCCTGATGCCTTCGCACTATGAACCATGCGGATTAAACCAGATTTATAGTCTTAAGTATGGTACTGTTCCTATTGTAAGAAAAACAGGCGGGCTTGCAGATACTGT
>JAUSIA010000503.1 GCA_030648225.1 Ignavibacteria bacterium
ATTATCCTCCCGTTGAATCGGTTACAACCCAGTGTTTTTATCAGAATACAAAAAATGTTGAGGATACATCTTTAAGTTTCCTGAGGTGCAAAAACTCTTCAGTTATTAATATTGAAACAAGCTGGTCTCTGCAAGTCGAAAAAGATATTTTTAATCTTATGGTTTATGGAACCAAAGGAACAGCTTCAATTAATCCTTTCAGAATAAATAAAAAGATTGATGAACAGTTTATAGATCTTACTCCGCCACAAACTGAGAGTGCTTTAACTGCTTTTAAAAAATCTTACCAGAATGAATTGAAAAGTTTTATTGGTGCTGTAAGAGGATTAAATCCTTTATTCTCATCAGGAGATGAAGCATTATCAAGAATGAAAGTTGTTGATGCAATGTATCAATCAGCTAAACAAAAAACAGAAATAAAAATTTCATAGGGCAGCAAAATTGCAAACAAAAGCATTGAATGGGTTTAAAGAAAATAATACTCAATATTCAATAACCAATGATCAATATTCAATTGGAAAAAGAAAATTCAATCTTGAAGACAGACTTGTGGATTTCACTTGCCGAATGATTGATGTTGTAGAAGCTTTACCTGATTCAAGAGCAGGAAATTATATTGCTGGACAGTTAATTAAATCATGTAATTCACCTGCTTTCAATTATGGTGAAGTACAAGCAGCTGAATCAAGAAATGATTTCATCCATAAAATGAAGATCGTATTAAAAGAGCTAAAAGAATGCCGGGTTGCATTGAAAATCATTAGTAGAAAAGAGATGATCAAGCCAGTAAAAAAGCTCAAAGATATTTCCAAAGAAACAGAAGAATTAATAGCTATTATTGCAAAAAGCATCACTACTGCCAAGAACAATAATGAAGTAAACAAGTTGAGAATTGATCATTGAATATTGCAAATTGAAAATTTTATGACTTATTCAGAACTCATTACGTAAGAAAAATTTGTTACTTTTACTATACAATAATGAAAACAATACTTTATGAAAAAGATATTACTCGTTGATGATGAAAAAGACATAGTTGAATTCCTTCAATACAACTTGAAGCAGGAAGGTTTTGAGGTAATTACAGCTTATGATGGATTTGAAACTTTAACTAAGATTAAAGAAAATCCCGACCTTATAATCCTTGATATAATGATGCCTAAAATGGATGGCTTTGAAGTTTGCCGAAGGATAAGAAATATGAGTGGCTTTGAACGCATACCAATAATTTTCCTTACTGCAAAATCCGCTGAAGTAGATGAGATAAAAGGTCTTGAGCTTGGTGCAAGTGATTATATTCAGAAACCTATTTCACCAAGAAAACTTATTGCAAGAGTTAAAGCGAACTTAAGAAGTTCAGATAAACCTAATGAAAGAACGGCCCCGCTAAAAATAAAAATTGGGCCTTTGCAGATTGATAAAGACAAATATGAAATCACAATTGACGGTAAGCTGAAAATTTTTCCACGCAAAGAGTTTGAAATTCTTTTTTATCTTGCAAACAAACCCGGCAGAGTTTTCAGCAGGGAAGTTTTGCTGAAAGATGTCTGGGGTCCGGATGTTTATGTTGTTGATCGTACAGTTGATGTTCATATAAGAAAGATCAGGGAGAAGCTGGATAAGTATTCAAACCTGATTGAAACAGTTAAAGGGGTAGGATACCGCTTCAAAAGTGTGGAATGAAGTAAAAACAAATCTTTCTTCCGCTAAAGTTTATCTTAAAGAATTTTTATTCTTTAATGCCATCTTTATTCTCCTTCTCTTCTTCATTGTTGAAAATAAAATAATCTTAATTACTCTCATTGCGCTTATCTTGCTTTTCGGTTTGATATTCCTGAATGTTGTTGGCTATAAACGGAATAGGGAACTGAAGACAATTGAATCAGTTATTTCGGGAATACGCAAGAATACTATTAACCATCCGGAAGAAATTAAGCTGAAAGAAAATCTTCATTCTCTTCAGGATGAAATACAGCAGATGTTTGAAAAGGAAAGGAATGATATTGAATATCTTAAAAGACTTGAAAGAATGCGTACGGAATTCCTTGCAAATGTTTCACACGAATTAAGGACACCAATATTTGCTATCCAGGGTTATATTGAAACACTTCTTGATGGTGCAATAGATGATGAGAAGGTAAATAAGTATTTTCTTGATAAAGCAAACCAGCATACCATTAATCTCAGCAATCTTCTTAATGACCTGATTGATATCTCGATGATCGAATCGGGTGAGATGAGAATGAGCTATAGGTATTTTGATATTAACGATTACCTCAGCCAGATAATACAGGAAATGATGCCAATTGCCAGGGAGAAGAATATTGAACTGGTTTATCATCCTGCAAAAGAAGGATTGCAGTTGTTTGGAGATAAAAGCCGGCTGAAGCAGGTGTTTATTAATCTTATTACTAATGCAATAAAATATACAGAGCAGGGAAAAGTTGAGGTCCTTATTGTTGAAGAATCAAAGTATGGAAAAATTATTATAAGAGATACAGGAATAGGAATCCCACAAGAAGATATAAACAGGATCTTTGAAAGATTTTACAGGGTTGATAAAGCCCGCTCACGAGCAGTCGGTGGTACTGGTCTGGGACTCGCAATCGTTAAGCACATTGTAGAAGCCCACAATTCCAAAATAGAAGTTAAAAGTGAATTGGGAGTTGGAAGTGAGTTTTCGTTTAAATTGAAGAAGTGAGGATTTAACTTCCATTTATCTTCTTGATACTCTTTGTATGTTTTCATAATATACCAACAGTATTTCAGCAAGAGATATGAATACAAAAGAAAGAGAGATTTACAATGAAAAAATTAAAAGAGATAAATAAGTTCAAAAATGAAGATGAAGAACGAGAATTCTGATCTAAAGCTGACTCATCAGAATATATTGACTGGGAAAAATCTAAAAAAATTGCTTTTCCTAATCTGAAACCATCAACTAAAACTATTTCATTAAGATTACCTGAATCCATGCTTGAAGGAATAAAAATATTAGCGAATAAAAGAGATGTCCCATATCAATCTTTAATAAAAATTATTTTAAAAGAAAGGATTGATACTGAATTAAAAAACAAACCTCAAAGCCGCATATAAGTTTACTATTTCTTAATTTTTACCTCGGCAACTTTCCAACCACACCAGAAATCCATCTATGTGCTCTGTGAAAAAATGCTGCCGGTTCTGCAAACATTAAAACACATTCATTGTGTATAACATCAATGCCAACTTCTTTGCAGTAGCTTATAGCTTCTTCAGATTCAGAACCTTGCTGCATCCATATCTTTTTTATTCCCATAGAGTATGCATCCTTTACAACTTCTTTTGTGGCAGAAGGTGGGACAACCAAAATTGCAGCTTTAACTTTTCCCTGCAAAGCTAAAAGACTTGGATAACATTTTTCGCCATCAATATTAGCAGCATTTGGGTTAACAGGATATACATTATATCCTTTGGATTTCAGTTCCTTATAAATAGTATAACCAAACTTCTTACCACTCCCTGAAACACCAACAACAGCAATATTCTTCTCTGATAGGAAATTTTCGATTATTTTTTTTGAGGTCATTTCTTTTCTCCCCTGAGATAAATTAGAAAAAATTTATATAAGATAATTTATTGTGTTTAGATATAAATCTAAAGATAATCTTTTAGTTATTCAGTTTCATTAAAATGATTTTTACCTCATAGAGGTAATATTTTTGTAGGAATAATTATCTTACGCAAAATGTAATCCTTGTAAAGGATTAACAAATGGGTTTGTATATCCTCTAAAAGGATATAAAACCGATCTGGAATATAAGCTACAATAATAAAACATCTACAATGTTCTCGATATGGGTATTTTTTATATAAATTTTTACATCACCTTTAATTGATTTGTATTCCTCATTTTTATAACTTTACAGCCTGATTTTAAAGAAAAGAGGATATATAAATGGTCGCAGTTGTTGAAATTGCAGGTCAGCAGTTTAAGGTTTCTGAAAAAGGCAAATATTACGTTCCGAGACTTAAAGAAGAGCCGGAATCTAATGTAACTTTTGATAAAGTTTTCTTATTAACCGATGATAAAGAAACAAAGCTGGGAAACCCTTCTGTAAGCGGTGCTAAAGTTACTGCAAAAGTTCTTGAACATCTGAAAGATGATAAAGTAATTGTGTTTAAGAAAAAAAGAAGAACAGGTTACCAGAAAAGCAATAGTCACCGGCAGTTGCTGACACGAATTGAAGTGACAAAAATTTCAAAAGGAAAAGAAACAAAAGAGACAAAAGAGAAGGAGTCTGAATAATGGCACATAAAAAAGGTCAGGGTTCAACAAGGAACGGAAGAGATAGTAATGCACAGCGCCTTGGTGTAAAAAGGTTTGGTGGTGAAAATGTTATTGCAGGAAATATTCTTGTAAGGCAAAGAGGTACAAAATTTCATCCCGGGCAAAATGTTGGTATAGGCGGAGACGATACACTCTTTGCTCTTGTTGATGGTACTGTAAAGTTTGAAACCAAAAGAGGGGATAGACAATACATCAGCGTATATCCTGGCCAGCAAGTTCAAGTTCAAGTGTAAGTTCAAGTAGTTTTAAGTTTCTTGAACTTGAACTTACACTTGAACTTTAAAACCCCAGCCTCTCCATATCAGCAACTAAAGTTTTAACCGCATCAACAGAATTATCCAATAAAGCTTTTTCTTCAGAATCCAGATCAAACTCTATAATTTTTTCAACTCCATTTGAACCAAGCACAGCAGGAACCCCAACATAATATCCATCTACTCCAAATTCACCATTAAGATAAGCACAAACCGGCAAAACTCTTTTTTCATCAAACAGAATTGATTCAGCCATTGCAATTGCTGATGAAGCGGGAGAGTAAAAAGCTGACCCGGTTTTAAGAAGTTTTATAACTTCACCGCCTGCCATCTTTGTTCTCTCAACTAAATTTTTCATTACTTCTTTTGCTTTAGCTTTATCTCCATATTTCTTTTCAAGCAGCTCTATTGCAGGGATACCATTTACATTTGCATATCTTGTAATCGGAACCATGGTATCACCATGCCCTCCAAGCACCATTGCATTAACATCTTTTACAGAAACACCAAGTTCCCATGCAATAAAAGTTGAGAAGCGGGATGAATCAAGCACACCTGCTTGTCCTATAACTTTGTTTGCAGAAAATCCGGTAACTTTTTTAAATAATGTTACCATTGCATCAAGCGGATTTGATACAATAATAACAATAGAATCCGGTGCATACTTTTTAACATTCTCAGCAACTGATTTCATTATCTTTGCATTTGTAGTAAGCAGATCATCGCGGCTCATACCGGGTTTTCTTGGTAAACCTGCTGTAATGATTATGAGATCAGCACCTTCGATATCTTTGTAATTATTTGTGCCTGAAACACTAACATCAAAACCATCAATTCTTGCTGCTTCAGCTATATCGAGTGTTTTTCCCTGCGGTAAATCTTCAACTATATCAAATAATACAACATCACCGAGTTGTCTTAATGCTGCTAACTGTGCAAGCACTCCGCCAATCTGCCCTCCACCGATTAAAGCTATTTTTTTCCTGGACATTCTTTTCTCCAAATTTTAATTTTTTATAAAAATATGTGAGTTAAAATAAATATGTATGTTGCAATATGCAAAACGTTCAAACTCAAGTTCAGGAATAAGAAAGAAATAAATGAAAGTTGGAAGTGGTTTTTCTTGTTCCTACTCTTGCACTTGAACCTGCACTTAAACTATTTTTAGAATAATGAAAAAGATTACTGTTATCGGTGCGGGGAATGTCGGTGCAACTACGGCTCAACGAATTGCAGAAAAAGAATTAACCGAAGAGATAATTCTGCTGGATGTCATCGAAGGTATACCACAAGGTAAAGCTCTTGATATTCTTCAAAGCAGCCCCGTTGAATCTTTTAATTCTAAAATAAGAGGAACAAATAATTATTCTGATACAAAAAATTCCGATATAATTGTTATTACAGCAGGACTTGCCCGCAAGCCTGGAATGAGTCGTGACGATCTTCTTCTTTCTAATGCAGATATTGTAAAATCTGTAACAGAAAAATCAGTTGAGAACTCACCGCAGGCTATAATTATTGTAGTTTCAAATCCTCTTGATGTTATG
>JAUSIA010000506.1 GCA_030648225.1 Ignavibacteria bacterium
CTTATCCGGTTATTCGTATTCCCGAATTTTTATATACTATTATTAAGTCCGATTCTAGTTCTCTTTCTGATAAACACTTTGATTATGTTGATCCTAAAAACAGGCAGGTACAGATCGAGATGGAAAAAGCTGTTACCCAACATCTAAAAAAAATCAGTGCCTATCTTAAACCAAAATTTAAAAAGATTACTTTTGAAGATGAAAATTTTGAAGTGGAAGCTACTGTAATTATTCCTGTTAAAAACAGGGTGAAGACTTTAACCGATGCAATTGAATCCGTTCTTAAGCAAGTAACTGATTTTGAATTCAATATTATAATAGTGGATAATTATTCTGATGATGGCACTGCTGAAATAATAAAATCATTTGCTGAAAATGATAAAAGAATACATCACATAATTCCGGAAAGGAAAGACCTTGGCATTGGCGGCTGCTGGAATGAAGCTGTTCATAATCCTAAATGTGGAAAATTTTCCATTCAGCTTGACAGCGATGATATGTATAAAGACGAACGAACTTTACAAACTATTATTAATAAATTCAAAGAAGAGAAAGTGCCGATGGTTGTTGGCAGTTACCTGATAACAAATTTTAACCTGGAAGAAATACCACCGGGCATAATTGATCATAGGGAATGGACACCGGATAATGGACATAATAATGCTTTAAGAATTAATGGTCTGGGTGCACCACGCGCTTTTTATACTCCTTTGCTAAGAAAAATTAAAATTCCGAATGTCAGTTATGGAGAAGACTATTCTGTTGGGCTGGCAATTTCCCGGGATTACCAGATAGGCAGAATTTATGAACCAATTTATTTTTGCAGAAGATGGGAAGATAATACAGATGCACAAATTGATATAACTAAATTGAATGCAAATAATTTATATAAAGACAGGCTAAGAACATTTGAAATTATTGCCAGGCAAAGAAAAAATTTGGAAAACAATTAACCATTTAGGAATTAACAGTTTTTGATCCTGGTCAAATTAATTTAACTTATTGACAATAGAATATTAATTAGTTACATTTTTTACTGTGTTATTGATTATTAGATTACAGAATAAATATTAATCATTATTAATCGTTGAGTAATTGAAGATTTTGTGATTTTTATTCTTGTACGATCTTAAAGAAGGAGAGCATATATGAGGCTATTGTTACAGTCTTCTTTTATTATTTTATTTCTTTTAATTATACCTTCCTTAGCACAAACCGGAAAAATATCCGGAACCATTACAGATACAAAAACAAATGACCCTTTAATTGGAGCCAATGTAATTATTTTAGGTACACCAATGGGTGCTGCCACAAATATCGATGGCTACTATTCTATAATAAATGTCGCACCTGGTTCATATACCCTTAAAGCTTCAAGTATCGGTTATGAAACTCATACTATTATAGACATAAGAGTAAGCATTAACCAGACAACGCTGGTAGATATGAAGCTTAATGAAGAAACAATTGAAACTGAAGAAGTTATTGTTGTCGCTATAAAACCGGTTGTTCAGAAGGATGTTTCCTCAAGTACAGTTAATTTAAATGCAGAGGATATAGAAAATCTTCCGGTAGTATCTGTTTCTAATGTAATAACTCTTCAGGCAGGCATCCAATCCGGTTCATCAGGCATAACCATCCGAGGCGGTGGAAGCGATCAAACGGCTTTTATGGTTAATGGCGTTACGCTAAGAGATGAAAGAGATAACACTCCATATACAGGAATCAGCTTTACCTCTATTGAGGAAATACAGGTACAAACCGGCGGCTTTAATGCAGAATATGGTAATATTAGATCCGGTCTCGTAAATGTTGTAACAAAAGAAGGCAGAAAAGATAAATATACCTTTTCATTCTTAGGAAGATACCGTCCCGCAGGACCAAAACATTTTGGAGACCCACCCAATAGTCCAAATTCTTATTGGATCAGATCCTATATTGATCCGGCCGTTGCATGGACAGGGACAGAAAGTGGTGCATGGGATGATTATACTCAAAGACAGTATCAGGAATTCAGAGGATGGAATAAAGTATCCGAAGAACTTTTAAATGACAGCGATCCTACAAATGATCTTACTCCTGAAGCTGCTCAACGGCTATTCCTATGGCAGCACAGAAGAGTATTAAGTATTGAAAGACCAGATTATGATATTGACCTGAGTTTTACAGGTCCAATACCGGGTGGTGAGGTTTTAGGAAATCTCAGGTTTGCTTTCTCTTATAGGACATCAAGAGATATGTATTTTATCCCTCTCTCAACAGATGCATACGAAGACTATAATTATCAATTAAAACTTACTTCTGATATACAGGAAGGAATGAAGTTATCCTTAGAAGGTTTACTTGGAAGACAATCAGGAACAAACAGCAGCAGGAGCGGTGGGCCCGGAATATTTCGTTCCCCAACCAGCATTGCAGATGACATTGATTTCCGTTCAGCCCCTGCAAGTTTTCTTGATGCAAGAGTTTTTGCAACTGATTACTGGGATCCGAGCCGGATTAAAACTAATATGCTGGGAGCTAAATTTACACACGTCCTGAATCCGCAAACTTTTTATGAAGTGTCAGTAAACAGAGTAGCTTTTGATTATAGTACAAACCCGGTTAATCCAAGGTACCAGCCTGTTCTTGATGCAGGCGGTAATATAATTGGCTTTACTGATGTTACCGATACTTCCAAAGGAGTTTTTATCGGAGGGCATTTTTATGATATGTCTCCATTTGGTTATTATTCAGGTACCAGCAGTGGTATAGGTTCTTCAATGAATATGGGATTAGGTTTTAGTGATTCGCGGGATTCGAGTAAACTTACAACATATACTGCAAAGTTCGATATAGCCAGCCAGATTGATAAATATAATTATGCAAAAGCCGGCGTTGAGTTTACTTTAACAGATAACAATGTTAATTATGCACTGATTGAACCTTCCTTACCAACAAGCAATGCACAATCAAAATGGCATACATTCCCCAAAAGAGCTGCAGTATATCTTCAGGATAAATTGGAGTTTGAAGGGATGATTGCAAATCTTGGATTAAGATTAGATTATTCTGACCCGGGCGGCAACTGGTATATTTTAGATCCATTTGATGAATTATTATCAGGAGAACTTTCTCTTGGATTAGATACCCTCTCTGCCAGAGTAGAAGTTGATAAGCAATTGTATCTTAGCCCTCGTTTAGGAATTGCTTTTCCCATATCTGTAAATAGTAAACTCTATTTTAATTATGGTCATTTCAGGTCAATGCCAATTCCCGAACAATTGTTTTTAGTAAGAAGAAGCCAAGTTAACAACCAGGTATTAAGAATTGCTGATCCGAATAATCCATTGCCTCGTACTGTTGCTTATGAACTTGGATATGAGCATAATCTTTTCGAGCAATTATTAGTCAGGGTTGCAGGATATTACAAGGATATAACCGATCAACCGAGACTAGTCAGATATCAAAGTCGCGATAACTCAGTGGATTATACAATACCTGAACCAAACAGTTATGAGGATATTAGGGGGTTCGAAATAACTTTAACAAAAAACAGGGGCGATTGGATTAGAGGTTTTATTAATTATACATATATGGTATCAACGAATGGATTTTTTGCATTACCCCGTTATTCAGAAAACCCTGCTGTTCAAAGAGAGATTGAAAGGACTACTTCTGCATTTTACCAGGACAAACCTGTTCCGCAGCCTTATGGAAGAGCCAATATAGATTTATTCACACCGCTTGGTTTCGGTCCTGAATTAGGAGGTATCCATATTCTTGAGGATGTTGTTGTTAATATCCTTGCATCTTATTCAGCAGGCAGATACTTCTCATGGACTGGCCCTGGTGCAACACAGCCTGGTTTTGACAATAATATTCAGTGGTCGGATTTTTACAATGTAGATTTGCGGATTTCCAAAGGTTTTATTTTTGGTCTTATAAGATTTGAATTTTTCATGGATATCTTCAACGTAT